>JAOZSP010000003.1 GCA_029939615.1 Candidatus Izemoplasma sp.
ATTAGATGATTATACTGCGACTGAAATATTAAAGTTATTACAAGAATTATCTAAGACCAAAACAGTTATTATGGTTACTCATGATGAGGAATTTGCAAAAAAATACAGTAATCGTATTATTATGTTAGTTGATGGGAATGTTGTTAAAGATGAAATTATAGGAGATTTTATTTTTGAAGGATCTGAAA
The DNA here is from genome assembly GCA_029939615.1 of Candidatus Izemoplasma sp. Taxonomy (GTDB): domain Bacteria; phylum Bacillota_I; class Bacilli_A; order Izemoplasmatales; family Izemoplasmataceae; genus Xianfuyuplasma. The sequence continues at coordinate 189 of JAOZSP010000003.1, forward strand.
AAAAGAAAAAGTTAAAGGAAAAACATGCAGGATTTTATAACTTATTGAAATATTCATTTTTGAGTATGGATATTGATAAGAAGAAATTCGGTAATACGTTTAGAACGTTTAGTCTTTCATTAACTTTTTTTATTGTAGTTAGTGTTATTAATCAAAATTTAGATGTTTTTACGGTTAAATATTTGAATTTCTTTGTTCAAAGCGAAGTAGCTGATAGAAATATAATTTTGGATTTTATATATCAATTCTTAGAACAAAATATATCAATATTGATTCAGTTTGTTCTATATATCTTAATAGGTTTCTGTATTGTGTCATATTTGTTTGTTTTTACAATAAACATATTAAACAAAAAGAAGGAAATCGCTGTTTTAAAAGCTTTTGGAGCATCCCAAGAAGAAATAGGAATACTGTTTATGCTTCGTCCCATTAAGTTTACTTTAGCAATTTTTAAGGATACATTAGTGTACACAACGATTTTAGTATTACTATTAAATGGTGTTTTAGGATTTAAGTCTATTTTACATGCGGATTATTATGAATTTTTTATTAATGCAGTAGAAGTAACATATGGATCATTAATTTCATTAGTTTTAAATACGCAATCTACATATATTGATTTTCATCTTCATTACGCTCATATACTACCAATATTTGGAATAGTTCTTGCTTTATTCATGATAGGGAGTTTAATTCCTGCTTATCGAATATCGCATAGTAATACGATCAGGATGTTAGCAACAGAATGATTCAGTTAAAGAACTTAACAAAGGTATATGAGAGCTTAAATTACAATATAATTGCTTTAAGTGATATCAACTATAAACTAGATAAAGGAGAAGTAGTTGTATTACTAGGTAAAAGTGGTAGTGGTAAAAGTACATTACTTAATATTTTAGGAGGTTTTGATCGTAAATATGCTGGACACTTTATTTTAGATGATGAAAGCATGCGTGAAAAAACAGAACGTGAAATTGACACTATTAGAAAAAGAAAAATAGGGTTTGTTTTTCAACATTATGTGTTATTAAATAACTTAACTGTTATTGAAAATGTTGAGTTAGCTTTAAGAGTAATTGGTGTAGTAAGCGCAGGAAGTAGAAAAAGAGCATCGTTACATGCATTAAAATTAGTAGGACTTCGTGATCACGCAGATAAATACCCTTATGAATTAAGTGGAGGGCAAAAACAACGTGTTGCAATTGCAAGAGCGTTTGTTAAAAACCCAGATATTATTATTGCAGATGAACCAACCGCAGCTTTAGATACGAGAACTTCTAATGAAATATTGGAACTTTTAAGAGATCTTTGTCGAACAAAACTTTTAATTATTGCAACGCATAATAAAGCGATTGTCCGTGATTATGGGACACGAGTTATTGAATTAAAAAGTGGTTACACTTTAAAAGATGAATTAATAACTGATAGAAGTAAAGTTAGAGTTGATGAACTTGATTTAATAATAGATAAAGAACTTGATGAAGATGAAGTCAAAATTAAAAAGATAATTGATATCGAAGAGCAAATAACTGAAGAGAATAAAGAGACTGTACTAAAGGATTTAGGAGTGGATTTATCAGATTTTAGGTTGAATAATGATAATAAATTTGATATTGATGAAGAAAAGAAAAGATTAATGATAAAAGAGCGAATACGAAATTCAAAACTTAATACTAGGATTTATCGATTTTTACAGACAAGTGATGATTTTCATGGTAAGAAACGATATGCAAATAAATCATTCTTAAGGAATATTGGATTGCATTTATTTAGTGCATTAATATTTACAGTATTTTTATTAACAATTGTATTTGGATTAAATTTTGTTACTGAAACATTTGGTGGGTTTAACGAAAAAGCGATGTATACCAGAACAATGAATAACGAAAATGTTGTTTTCTTTGCTTCAGAAGAATATGAGATGATTGAAGAAGAAAGTGAATTATATTTTGAAATTGATGATTATTTCATCAATGATTTTTCTCAAACTGAAATAGCGGAAAATCGCTTCTTTGAGAAGTTATTCCTTGATCCATATTTCCAATATCAATACGAACAAGAGAAAATTAAATACATCCAAGAGAGCTTAGTTGCCTTAGATGCAGAAGATGTATTTAGTGTTTATTATAATAACTCTAGTATTATCCTAAAAGAAGAGAATAACGATATCATATTTGATGATTTAAAGTATACTTATCAAAATATTGTTACTTTCCCAGAGCCGTACGTTTATGTAACGGAATTTATGAACACTAATTTAGATAGTAATTTAATATATCAGTTTAATTACGTCTACACAGAAAGTAATTCTGATATATTAAGTGATCATATGCTAGAAGGAAGTGAATTGCCAAGCACAGCCTTAGAAGTAGTAATACCTGTTGCATATTTATTCGATTATGAAATACTTAATACAAGCGATTTTGAGGATGAACATGGTAATAAAATGGAAGTAATACCAAGTGCGATGATAAGCGAAGCTTTTTTTGCTTTGGATGAGGAAGACCGTGTAATTGAAATAACTAAGAATATTATTACTTTCGAAGACGATGGAAATTCATATACAGTTAACTATGAAACGATAACTACTGAGTTTGATATTGTAGGATTAATAAACTTTGATGGTGATATTAACCCTTATCTAGAACTAAGAGAAGATGTTTATATCGCGAATAGTTCAGGACAAACCTTTAGTTTCGTGTTTAGTCAAGATGCAGATGAATATATTAGCTTTGAAGTAGTTGATAATGCTAGTATTGGTGAGTTTAATAAAAGTATTCAATATGCTGAAATATCAAATGAAAACTATTATTTGTATGATGTTGATAGTATTTTAGCTGATTTTGAAACAGACTATATTGGAGGAATTAAAGCTGATTTTACAGCGAAATTTAATTTATGGATAACAACACTTAATGAAGCAAGTGCTTTAGTTGCGGATTATGTTGAATCTGATTTAGAAAATAATCATCCAAGTAGCGTATTCTTAAATGATTTAGTTGATAATGAAATGTTTGAAGGATTAACTTATGGCGATTTATTACGATATTATATTGCTCAACATATGCATGTTATTAATGATCGTGATGAGTTTAATTATTTATGTCCAACATGTAATATAAATAACCGGGAAACCGTTGATTTACTTGATAAAACGGATTATGCATATGGAAGATTAAAACAAAGTTCAGAGTATATTGATATGCTTGAAAACTACGGTGATTTTTCAAGACTAACATATCAAGAAAGTACTAATCTAATTATATATAACGAATATGGACACCTTTTTAACAATCAATTTAATGAAACTGCTGGTGGAGATAGTTATTCGTTAGTTTTAGTAAGTAGTTTTGTGCGTGAATCAGGAAGTATATTATCGCTGGTTTATGTTGTGGTACCACGATTTATAATTGAAAATTTACCATTCTTAGATACCTTCGTTAACATGATTGAAAGGTTAGAAACAAATAATTCTTATAATTCCTTTATGGAAAGCACAAACCTAGATTTACTTATTAGTAGTATAAGTACAAACGCAATAAGAAGTATTGTTATGGTAGTTCTTTATGTTGTCGTATATCTAGTATTATTTGTCTCAATAGGCTCTTTGAGTATTGTATTGATAAATTTATATGGGAACATCTATGAAACTGCTACAAGAAGAAGAATCAAGGAATTAGCTAGTTTACGTGTACTAGGGACTAGTTATGATGATATACACGATATGGTGAAAATTGAGAATAGGCTTGTTGCTATATTTAGTTATGGTAGTTTTATAGTTGTATTATTTATATTGAGTCGTTTAGAATTCTTTACTGATGCACCTATAAGCCATTTCTATATGCCCTTATTAGGATTATTCTTTGATTTTAATTTATTTGATGTATTTATAATAAATAGGTTAGTAATATTCACAGTATCATTAATATTCTATTTCTTTATTTATCGTTTCATTATTCGTAGAGTATCTAGTAAAAAAATATCAAATATCGACACTATTCGTGCAATAAGGGATGGTGATAATCTATGATTGAAGTCAGAGAATTAGAAAAGATTTATCCAACTAAAGAACGTGATTTTATCGCCCTTAAAGATGTTACATTAAAATTTGAACCAGGGGAATTTATCGCTATTTTAGGTGAGAGTGGTAGTGGGAAAACTACATTTTTGAATATGATAAGCGGTGTTGATATAAAATCTCATGGTAAAATCATGTTTAATGATTTAGATATTGATAAGTTTAATGATTCTAAATGGCGTGAAATAAGAAATACTGAAATTGGATTCATTTTTCAAAGATTTAATTTAATTGATCATTTATCAGTTATGGAAAATGTAGTTTTACCGTTAATCCTAACAGGTAGTGACAACAATATAGCGCGAAATATAGCTAAGAAACTATTAAAAGAAGTTGAATTAGAAGGATTAGAAGATAAACTCGCTAGTGAGTTAAGTGGGGGACAAAGACAACGTGTAGCAATTGCTAGAACAATAATAATTAACCCAACTATTATCTTAGCTGATGAACCAACTGGAGCACTAGACAGTAGTACTGCTAAAGAAATAATGAAACTACTTCAAAAATTTGCATCAGGTAGAATTATTATTATGGTTACACATGATGAAGACTTAGCATATAAGAACGCAACAAGAGTAGTGAGGTTACATGATGGTGAAGTAATTAGTGACGAGGTTGTTAAAGAGAAAAATAGTGTTACAAGAGATATAACTAACCGCTTATTGTCTTATGAAACAAAAGTGTCTAGAAGATTAAAAAAGCGCTTGTTAAAGCAATTTCCAGAACTTGAAGGACAGTTAGAGGTAGGAAAAAGACACTTTGTTCCACTTGAAAGAACATACGTTGCAAACAATCCGGTTTTTACAAGAAAGATTGCTCGTGAAAACTATAAACAGAAAAAGAAAATTAATCATCGGATTTTATGGAGTTTTGTAATTAGTATAAGTATGCTTCTAATTGTTAATATCGTTATGAAGAATATTACATCATATAATTTTAATTTATTCGACATAAATAATAACTACAATCAATATATTGTCACAGACTTTACTGAAGTAGAAATGGGAACGGTAAATCCTCTTGTTGCGACGTTAGAGGGATATTCTAATATAGCTGAAGCCGATGATTATTATGAACATTATGTTCAGGAAATGTATTTAGTAGATGGAGATTCATTCTTACCATTTGCTACCCCTACAATAACGTATAATAATGGAGTTTTTAGTCCGAAAATGGTGTCTTTGCCTAAAGACAAAAATAATTTTTATTTATATAATCAAATTTTAGTAGGTGACTATCCAACGGAGGATAAACATATTATTTTAAGTAGCGAGTTTCTACTTGTTAGATTTTATGGGTATAGTCTAGAAAGTTCTTATAATGTTGGATATTCTGATGATTTGGTTAACGGATTAGATGATTTTGTTGGACAATCACTATATATATGTGGGGAAACGATAATAGATGAAGAAGTTGAAATTACTGTTGATTATATTATGAATGGTCCTGTAGCTGAAGAAGGTGAAGAACAAGGCACGGGTTGTTCTCAGTTTATTATTAGTGGTGTTTTAAACAGTTACTATAAAGGAATTAATTATTCAGGTAATATTTTTGTAACTAATAATGGATTCGAAGCTTATATTGAAGATTTAAGAATAGATAAAGGGTATACGAGGGTAGATGAATATTATGATCACTATTTAAATTTCTATGTGGAAGATATTGAGTTAGGAATTGATATAGACAGTTTAAGTGATCAAATCGATGCTGAAATTAATAATTATCAATTACGGGAATATAATGAAACAAAAACATTGGAATAAATGCTTTATTATATTAATATGGCTATATTTATTAGTTTAATTATTATAAGTGGGACTATTGATATTAATATTGTGGCTTCAAGTGTTGTTTCAAGAATAAGAGAAATTGGTATTTACTCATGTATTGGTGTTAGTAAGAAAAGTATAAGGAATATGTTTGTTTTTGAAACAGTAGAAACAGCTATTAGAATTTTTATATTAAATTCACTTATTTACGCTGTTATAGCTATGGGATTTAAATGGCTTTATAAATTTATTGTTGTTGATTTAACAATGTTTGAAAGCCTGTTTGGTGTTAATGATACATTTAGTTATGAAATAGTATTTAGTTTATATGTTATATCAGGAGCAGTTGCATTCTTATTTGTGAGCGTATTAGTTCCATCTTTTAAAGCAGCTAATATGAAGGCAATCGATGCATTAAGAAGTGGGTGAGATAGATGAGCCGCGGAGATATTATTTTACGTCTTGTAGACATTGAGAGAATCTACGAAACACAAGAAGGACGAAAAATAGTAGCACTTAATAAAGTGACTACGTCTTTTAAACGTGGTGAATTTGTAGCTGTTGTTGGTAAAAGTGGTAGTGGTAAATCAACACTTATAAATATTCTGGGTGGTTTAGATACCCCTAACTCCGGGGATTACTTCTTAGAAGGAAATAATATCGCTTCGATTAATGAAGGACATTGGGATGCTATAAGAAACGAGAAAATCGGGTTTATTTTCCAAGAATATCATTTGATTGAATATTTAAGTGTATATAAAAACGTTGAAATCGCTTTAAAATATCAACAATCAACAAATAGAAAAATAAGAAAAGCTAAAATAAAAGAAGTTTTAAATCAAGTAGGATTAATTAATCACATAAATAAATTACCAGGACAGTTAAGTGGAGGGCAAAGGCAACGTGTAGCGATTGCAAGAGCCTTAGTAAAGGATCCTGCAATTATTTTAGCTGATGAACCAACTGGGGCATTAGATCATAAAACAAGTGAAACAGTAATTGAACTAGTTAAAGGGTTAAGTAAAGAACGTCTAGTTATCGTTGTAACTCATGATAGAGGAATAGCAAACGAACATGCGACAAGAATTATTGAATTAACAGAAGGTCGTTTCACTAGTGACTTAATTCGTGAAGAGATTGAGCAAACGTATCAGAATGTTTATCGAAAAACAAAACCAACTAATTTAAGTTTAAGAGATAAAATCGAGTTAACTTTCAAGAAAATTAAATCACAACTTTTAAGAACGTTTTTCACAGCGTTATCGCTAGCTCTAGCGTTTAGTTTTACAATTTTATTTAGTGGAATAGAACGAGGAGTATCGGATAGTTATGATGCTTATTTTGAAGCGCTAAACAAAGCTAATAGTTATGCTTTTAGTCTTGTACCTTTAGATGATGTAATTAGTAGAAATGATTATGAAGTTGCGGCAAATGACTTATTTAGTGAATTTAATTCCACATTTAGTCAACATGATAGTGAAATTATTGAAGGGAATAGTGCAGATGTAGCATTTTCTGATGCTGCATTAGGTGTTGAAAGAGTTGTTGAAAATCCATCTCGACCTGATTTACTTGGGGATTACAAAGTTAGATTATTCAATAGTGATAAGGTGGAGGATTACAGTTATAGAGATTTGTTTATTGGAAGTAGTCTTTATCCAAGTGCTTCTGATCAATTAATGGTTACGACTAAGTTTTATCGTGAATATTTTATGTTGAATGACGATATTATAAATTTAACTGGTTTCGTAGACTCAACAATTGAAATTCCTGAATATTCATTTACCATTCAAGAAGGTATTTATAATGTTGATGAGTATTTAGACATATTGGTAGAACTTGAAGATGGGACTATAATTGAATATAACCCTTTATTTACAGGAGAGATTAATGAGGTTAGATATCTTGAATTATATATTCCTGATTATTGTTATAACTATGATGATTTAAGTGAATATTACCAAAAACAATGTAATGATATTATAAAAGACGAAAAATATAATCGATATTTTGATAATATCGATGAGTTCATTGATTATATTGACAATTTTGAATCTCAAGTAAATCAAATAGATCCTGATTTCTTTGAAATTCTATTCAGAAGTAACGCAATTTATTATGTTATGGATGAAAATGATGCTTTTCTTGCAGAAGGTGAAGATTTATATATTGAAAGAGTGTATAGGGAAATTTATGAAGAAGCTATGTCGGATAACGGAGTTGCTGTATTTAGAGATGGAGTATTTAGAGATCAACTACAGTTAAAAACAATGACGATAACGGCGATTATTGAAAACGATAATGAAGCTATAATTTATATGGATGCAATTACTTATAATCGCTTATTTATTTCTAGTGCCGGTGTTGAAAATGTTATCGGGTACTATAGTATTAACTTAGAAAGTGGAATTAATAAGGATAATAATCCTGAAATTGTGGCTAGTGCTGCTTTTGCGTACCCATTAAATCAGTTTGAAAGAAGTAAAGGTTACGCTGACGATTTTGAAGTAATTAGAAAAGAACATATTGAACAAGGGGAAACATGTGCAGTTTTTGCAATTGATAATGTTTTGAATGAGGGAACTACTTTTGATGAGGTATTAATTACCGGTGATGTTTTTACAATTACCGATTATTCAGGGTGTAAAGTAAACAGTGAAAGTTATCACTATTTAAATAGTATTAGTATATTGTTTGGGATATTTTTCAATGTATTGATGTTAATTAGTATTGTTTTCTTCAATATTTTGTTACAAGTTATCTTAAGTGAAAGAATACCTGAAATAGGAATATATCGCAGTGTTGGATCGACTTCTAAAGATATTAAGACTTTATTCTTCATTGAAATATTCTTTGAAATTGCTTTAGCGGCTGTTATGAGTATATTTATGATTTACTATGCAAATATTTTTGTTAATACAGTATTTTTGAATATTATTAATCAAGGTAGTGGTGTAATTTCTTTCGCAGGTATGAAATTAAGTATTGGTAATGATGGAACATTAACTAATATAAGTTTCTTCAATTTAGCGTTTTATGTAGTTATTGTATTTGTTATATTAGGGTTCCTTAGCAATCGTAATGTTAGTAAATTAGCTGAAACGAAGCCAATTGATATTTTAAGAGGAGGAGAGTAAGATGAAAAAAACTAAAAAAGCAATATTTCTTGCTTTGCTTTTCACATTAGTTCTTATTTTAGGTTCGTGTAGTAAAACGGCTGAAAATGAGCATTTACCTGAATACTGTCAAACTTATTCTGGGTTTGCAAGTACTGCGAGTAGAGATTTATATGAACTTCTAGCTGAAGCAGGGGAACCTATTAACCGTGGTAATTATTTAACTGTAATTTCACTTATAAGTCTAGAATTTGAAGTTGATGATCCTTATCGTGAAATCGATTTAGGAGGAATTCAATGTTTCCAAAACTTAACATCCTTAAAACTTAGGGGGAGAAGTTTTAAAGATTTAAGTGAGATTAGTGCTTTGAGTAATATTCAAAGTATTGAATTGATTGGGACAAATGTAGTATCTATTGATAGTTTTAAAAACTTAAGTAAAATTAAATCTTTAGTTATTTCCGAAACGATGAATTTACAAAGTGTTGAAGGCGTTGAGGAAATGACTAAACTTACTAATTTAGATTTAAGTAATAATGGTATTGTAAATATTGAAGGATTAAATAATTTGATTAATTTAACTACTCTTTATCTAAATGATAATGAAATTATTAGTTTCCCCTCAATTAATCAATTGGAGGACTTAGAATACTTAGATGTATCTGATAACAATATTGTGGAACTAGGAGAAGATTTAAGTGGATTAGTTAATTTAATTACATTTGATGCTGAAAATAATATGATATGTGATATTAGTACACTTGATGATTTGCATAGTTTAGTAACACTCAATCTAAGCCATAATGATTTAGGTTGTAATGGGATAAGTCCAGACTTTGATAGCCTTGAGAACGCATCTAATTTAGTGAATTTGTATTTGGATTATAATAACCTTACTTCAATTGAAGGGTTAAGAGATAGAGATATTAGTTTGAAGGTATTACACATTAATAACAATGAGTTAACTGATATTACACCAATTAGTGAATATACAGAAATTACGACTTTGCGTATTCATAGTAATAATATTGTTAATATAGATGATTTATCAGGTATGACAGGTTTAGAAACAATTGATTTATCGAATAATAGTATAATTGATTTTACTGATTTATTAAGTATTCCTAATCTTGAAAGTGTAACACTTAATAATAATGATATTACCTTTATCCCTGACATTAGCGATTCATGGGATGATTTAAGTATTTTAGATTTACATAGTAATGAGTTAAACGATACTTCTGGGGTTGAAGGGCATCAAACACTTGAAACACTTATTCTTTATAATAATGGATTAACAGAACTTACTGGAATAAGTAATTTACCAGAACTTGATTCACTTATAATATTTAGCGAAATTGATGAAGTGGAACTGGATCTTATAGATCAAAACCCTAATAATATAAGTATTATTAGAAATTCTTTCAATAATCTAGATAGTTTAGATTTATCTGAGGAGTTAGGAGTAACTTTGGCCGGAGGAAGTGTACGACTTTTCGAGGTTTTCACTTTTGGATTTGAACTTGATGATAATGTTAGGATATATAATAGTATTTCGGGGCTTTCAAATATTGAAGTAATTGATTTTTCTGAAATGGATATCAATATTATTGATGAAACCTCTATACAATTAGAAGATCTTGAATATATAATTGTTGAAGATAATAATTTAACGGATATTAGGTTTATATTAGGAAACCCAAGTCTTCAGGAAATCCGTTTATCGGGTAATAATATAGACAATTTAAGTGTTATTAGTGGTGCAACTACTAGTGATTTAGATAATTTAGAAATCATTGATGCATCGTATATTAGCGCTGATAACGATTTACTAAATGCGTTTATAGATTTGCCAAGTCTAACAAATATTGATTTGACAGGGACAAGTATTATCTCTATTACTAATGCATTTAATGGCTTAGGTAATATTGAAACAATCAATATTGATAGCAATGATATTGAAATAATTGTAGACTCATTTAATGATATCTATGATGTTTATGATGTTTCTAATGAGTTTAATTTTTCAGAAGGAAATATTGAATTGATTAGTAATTCTTTTAACAGAGGTAATTACCACGCTATCACTATCGAGAATCAAACCCCGTTTAATGGTGTAACAGCGATTCTTGATTCATTTAATGATATTACAATTGAAGATTCAGAAGGGCTGGTAATTAATAATAGTGATTTTAAAACGATAGATGGTAGTTTTAACGGTGTAATAGCGGATGTTATTGAGATTACAGATTGTGAAGTTGAGATAATGACGGATGTCTTTATAGGGACTACTATAGAAGATACGCTAGCTCTTTATAACAACTATATAACAACAATTTTATCTTTAAACCAAATAACGAGTGTAGATACAATAGATTTAAATAACAATCATTTAGTTACTGTGAGTTTCCTAGATGGAATTACAGGAGTAACGACACTTGATATATCTAATCAAGAAATTATAGCAACTTCTACTCATACTTTAGTTAGTATAGATGGTGTCAATAATATGCCACTATTAGTTAACTTTACTTATAGTAATATCGAAGTAACTGCGATAGATGGTATTAAGAATGTTGGAATTACCGAGTTTGAGCTATCTTATACGACTAACAATGAATATATAACAGCTATTTCAAGTACATCTTTTACAGGGTCTTTAATAACTTATTTAGATCTTGATGGCCATGAACTAGATAATATTTCCTTCTTAAGTAATTTCTCTTCAATACAGAATTTATATATTGGAATTGATTTAGCTGATTTAAGTGATTTCTCAGGATTAGCGATAGAAGAATCACTAGAAATATTAGTTATAGATAGTGTACAAGGTATTAATGATTTTAGTCATTTAAGCGGCTATGATACTTTAGAGTCTTTAGTGTTTGATTCATTGCTAACGACAGCATTAAACAATTTAGACGGCTTGGATTCTTTAGAAACATTATCAATTGACGAAGAAAATATTTTAACAATATCTAATAGCTTTAATGATTTAGGAGTTTATTCTCCTTTAGAGAACTATTTGAGTAATTTTACTAGTCTATCTTTGGTAACAACTAGTTTTGATTTATATGGACTACCAGGAAAAGCAGATACAATTAATATTAATGGAGATATTACTGTTGTTGATTCTTTTAATAATGTAGTTAATGTGTATTTATTAGATAATTCAGGGAATATTACTCCTAATTTTGATATTGATAGTTTTGACAATATGAACTCTATTGAATTTGATGAAAATGATTATGATAGTTACGTATTCTTAAATGGATATCTATCATTGAATCAAATAACGATAGAACTACTTAATGAATCAATAACTGATTTAGCAAACGATAATATTAGTTTACTTGTTGTTGAGAATACAGCACTAAGTGTTAATGCATTTACACTTGATTTAGGGATAAACTCATCGTTCTCTTTAACTTCTTCAAGAAATGGATTAATTACTATAATAGGTGATATGAAGAATTATTCTTTGGAAACCGAGAACGCCGATATTATCCTTAGTTCTAGCGTTGTTTCGGTTGAATTAAACGGATCAATGAATGATTTTACTCTTAATTCAGCGGTGATTACTACAGTTAATTTAAACCAGTTTACAGGTGAGAATGTAGTATTTAATACTGATTTACTTGCAACTATTACAAGAACTACAACAACCGAGTTAAACGCTACTTTGTTCACTGTTAACACAATTCAGGATAATTTAGATTTTAGTGTTAGAACGAGTAGTTTAGAGATACATGATGATTTTGTTTCTACATATAATCTTAGAGTTGATGTTGGAGAGGTTGTTATATATAATACTCAACCTGATTTAACAATTGGGTTAACAGGACAAGATTTAACAGTAAATTATGATACACTTGAATCATTAATAATTACTGGTAGCTTTGATGATTTAAGTACTTCATCATTATTGCTTGATTCTATTACACTTGGAATATCCGCTTTTGATAATTTATATGTTACTTCAAACCAGGCAGCATTAGATATTACTGGTTCTAATATAGACAACATTGAAATTACAAATAATAGCCTAACCGCTTTATCATTGAATGCACCTGATGCATTAGTGTTAATTGCATCAACGAATAATCAATTATTAACAATTGATACAACTGTTGGCGATTTAACGATAAACGGTGACAGTATTCCTAGTATTGATATTGTTGGAACTTCTCAAATAAATGAATTAATACTTGCAAATACAGATAGTCTTTCAGCTTTAACATATGGAGACGCAGTTATACCAGTTATTTCCTTTATAACTACAGAGATAAGCGTTTCATTATCAGGAAATACAGCTTCTAATATTACTTTGTCAGGAGCACAATTTACAACACTTGATATTGATAATTCAAATGCAACATTAACTGTTTCAAGCTTGGGAGCAATAGTTAATGCGGATATAATTATAGATGAATTAGATTTATCAGGAGCAGGATTAGTTATATTAAATCTTAATGCTCTTAGTGATATTGCAGCACTTAGTATTTCTGATGGTACTAACTTTACAACATTAAATTCTGCAGGTTCATTGATTGATGACTTAGATATTATAACCGCTCAGACATCAATAACAGTAGATGCCGTTAACGCTTTAAATACAACGATAAATGGTGCTTCAATAACTTCAGTGATAGTCGATGTTGGTGCAAACATTCTAAATATTAACGCAAGTGGTACAAGTGCATTATCATTAGAAGCGATTGCTGAAACACTAATTTTTGATTCTAACACTGATATTTTAAGTATTGATAATTCTTCTGTAGTGACAGCTTTAACTGTAACTTCACCTAACTTAACTGATATTTTAGGTGGTTCTGCAGATATAACAACTTTTAATATTTTAGATAGCGCAACAAATCTAGAAGTTATCGGAACAACAATTACATCATTAAATATTGATTCTAATATTGCTGTTTTGGATGTTAATACTGGATTAACTACTGATTTAACAGTTGATTCAACGTCTTTGATAGGATTAACAGCTACTGTATCAACAACCGATATTTTGTTAACTTCTTCAAGTGATGTGACCTTGACGGGATCAAACCTTGAAGTAATCGATTTAGATATTGGAGCAAACACTATAACTTTAAATGTTAATAAGGCTAGTTTAGATCTTACTTTGAAAGGGATAGCTGAAGAAGTAAACCTTAATGGAATAGATGTTGATTCATTAACAATAGATGGAACGACTGTAATAGATACTCTAAACTTGAATGATTTAAATTTTGGAACACTAGATTTATCATCGGGAACAGTATATAACATTGAGATTCAAACATCTTTAGTGGCATATACTTTAACAGGAAACGATTTATTAGGTATCGCTATAGATGGAGACAATCTCGCATCTTTAACAATAAATAATAGTAATCCAAGTGGAGTTATTGAGGTATCTTCTCTTCAAGCAACACTTAACTTATATGGGTCTATAAATGAAGTGAATATTATTAATGATAATCTTACTGCTTTGGATTTAACAAATATTATTACAAACGAATTAGTAGTTCAAGCAAATAGTTTAGGGTCATTAAATACATTATCAAGTGTTACTTCTGAACTTAGTATAACAACAACTCAAAACAACTTTAATCTAATATCAGATACACCGTCAGTTACCTTTACAAGCGGAACAGGAAATACAATGAACTTAACAAGTTCTCTTGTTGGTGAGATGACTTTAAACACCGTTATTAATGATATAGATATAACAGCTGCAAGTACTGATTTTAGTATTACCGCGGCTAATATGAATAGCCTATCAGGAACAACTGCTGATTTAATTATGGTAGTTGGTAGTGCAACTGGAATCTTTACGTTTGATTTAACAGCTGATTCAGTAAACTTAAATAGTAATAGTATTGAGACTGTTGAATTTACAGGAGTTAATACAATTCCACAAATTGAAGTAAACGGACTGGCAATGACTTCACTTAGTACTAATAGTGTAGATGTTACTTCAGTGGTATATAATAATGAAGTCGCATCAGCATCATTAATTACCGGAGCTCCTCAAATTGAATTGGGAATGCTTGGTTCTGGATTTGTAACAGTATCATATACAAGCGCAGATCCACTTGTAATGGATTTACAAACATTAAGTAGTGCAAACATTACTTTGGTAAGTGCATCTTCATTAAATGTTAGTGGAGACATAAATGACATTGTTATTATAGGCGCAGGTTTAGATTCTGTTGTAACAGATTCGTTACTTGTATCAAATAAATTAACAATGAATAATACATTAATTACTGATTTAGAGTTTATAGGAACAGGATTATTAAATGGTGTTAATGATATTGAGATTAATACACTTTCAAACACAAATATAGAAACAATTTTAGCAAAAATTAATGGAAGTACAATTGTTTTAATTAGTCCAATAGTTCTAACGGATATTTATAACTACTATTATGACCAAAAACATACCGAGTTAACTGATCAAGAGGCAATAGACTCAGCTATATATAATTCATTTAGAACAGCTTCTATTGATGACGCTTGGGATTTAATTATTGGAAATGAATTTATGGCTCATTTAGATGAGACAGCTACAAGATTAGAAATAGATAATCAATTATATCAATCAGCAGAAGAATATTTCGATAGCTACTTAATAGATCAAGGAATTGATGAAATAGCTTATGAAGCTACTAATGGGTTAGGCTCTGCGGATGACGCTAGAACTTCTATTCAGGTCGTTTTAGATGATTCTTTATTAACATTTACAACTGGCGATATCGATACTTTAGTTGTTGATTCAATTCAAGAAGATTCAGATGCATATGCAACAACACAAAGAGATAGTATCACATTTACATTAAGTTAGGAGGTGTCTTTATGAAGAAAGTATTTATAGCTTTATTATCAGTATTTCTTTTATCAGGTTGTGGAATTTTTGATAGAGGAAATTATGAAAAAGATCGTAGCGGGTTTGTAATTAGAGGTGATTTGATAGTAAACTACCATACTAATTCGATTGGTGAAATCGATGTCTTTATGATAGATCAATTATTTACGTTTTTTGAAGCTTTAGAATATACTTCATTTGACACTGATACATTATCTAGTAGTGATACAATTGATTCTTTGGTATCTTCTGATGAATTAACTTCTTGTGATATTGAGACAGAACTACAAATTCCTAGATTCTTAAGAATTGGTGATATAACATATTTCTACAATATAAGAGATAACGGATATTGTACTTATGATGAGTATCAATTCCATGAAGATGGCTTTACAGAACTTGTTGCTTATAACACTAATGAAGTTTCTCCCATTGAGAAACTTAATAGATTACGATTTAAAAATGCTGATTTTACAATCAATACTTTTGCGGATATCCTATTTATTGAAAATATTTATTATAGTGTTTCTGGAGATGTTTGGATTAAAGAAATAGTTTCAGTATTACCAATGTCAATAATTCAATCTGGAGATAATTATGAAGATGTTTTTGAGATAGTAGAAGAAATTCGGGTATTAGAAAACTATGTTTTAACAAACCAATCAATTAACTTACTTGAATTGAAGGAGAACTATCAAGATGAAGATGCAAATAATATTTGGTCTGATGAAACAGTTGATTATTTAGGGAGAGATCATGAGGTTATTAAAAAAGTAAGATTGAAGAATACCGGAGATATTCTTGAAATAATAAATGACACCTTGAGTAGATTGGGGATGTTTCAATGATGAAATATGGTAGAATGTTTCTTGTTTTTACTTTGATTTTTCTTCTTGGAAGTTGTGGAGAAGATGCAAGTGTTAATAACTTTGTACCTCGCCAAGATAATTATTTAATAAGCGAGGATAAGCAAGTAATGATTGAGTACAAAACGGATATTGAAGGTAAGCTTATTGAGCTAAACATTGATCGTCTTTTAACGATAGAACAAATGATTTTATTAAACCCTACTATTGATTTTGAGTACGAATTAGAGGGGTTTTCAGGTGATATATTTATGTCACCAAGGAATGAGTGTACAGCGTACTCAAACGACTTATTAATACCAATAAACTTAGAAGTTGGTAATACAAGATATAAGTTTAGTAATTCTGAATGTATGTATAAAACTGTCGATAATTATAACAATTTTAAAGCGGGATATAGTGATGAGTATCTACTTAAAGATACAATTCCAGTTTCTAAAAATGTTAAGATAAGTATTATTATTTATATGCCTGATGAACTTGTTAAGTTTGTTGAAATATATGAGATACCTAATTCATATGAGAGACTTGGTGTATATAATATTATGCTGAACCGTGATAAAGATGGATTTAGATTTGATTTAGTGAATTATTATCGTGATATGTCGATTTATGAACAAATATATTTAAGACATCAAGAAAATTCAGGAGCAATTGATGAAGTAATGGGAGTCTCTTCAGAAATAAACTTAATGGATCTTAATGATTTATCAGAACCTATTACTCTAATTGATAATTTTGAAACTATTTATGATTTAGAAATTCTAGCAATTGGAGAACTACAAGAAACAATAGGCGTTACTTTTGAAACTGATGATGATTCTCCAGAGGGTGAAGAGGGCACAGCAAATGAAGATAGTTAGAAGGTGTTGATTTGAGAGTAGAAATAAGAAAAATGCAATTAGGTGATATTTCATATGTTTATGAAGAGGAACTTAAAATCTTTGGAAAAAGTTTAGGGAAGAAAACACTGTATAATGAGATAATGTTTAATGTTATGGCAAAGTATTTTATTGCTCTTGTCGATGATGAAAGAGCGGGGTATGTAGGTAGTTGGCTGACTTTGCCAAATGCTGAAATTCTCAATCTATTTGTTTCAAAGAAATATAGAGGGAATGGAATCGGAAGAAAATTAATGGATAAAGTTATTGGGATTTGTCGAACCTATAATATTGAAAACTTAACTTTAGAAGTTAGAACGAGTAATAAATATGCAACTGATTTATATAACGAATTAGGTTTTGTAAAAGGAACAATACGTAAGAAATACTATGAAAATGGTGAAGACGCATTATTAATGGTCTTAAATTTAGGAGTGAAGTAAATGATTTTATTAAGTGTAGAAAGTTCTTGTGATGAAACAAGTGTAAGTATAATAAAAGATGGGAATAATATATTAAGTAATGTAGTTCTAAGTCAAATTGATGTCCATAAACAATATGGTGGCGTTGTCCCAGAAATAGCTTCAAGAGAGCATATTAAAGGAATTACAATGGTCTTTGAGGAAGCAATAGAAAAAGCTGGTATTGCTAAAGAAGAAATAGAACTGGTTGCTGTTACTATGGGACCTGGATTAATTGGTAGTTTATTAGTTGGTATTAATGCTGCTAAGGCTTTTGCTTTCGCTAACGGTATTGAGATTATGGGAGTGCATCATATTGCAGGACATATTTATGCCAACGCTATTAGTGAAGAATTGGAGTTCCCGTTAATTTGTTTAGTTGTTAGTGGGGGACACACAGAGTTAATATTAATGAAAGAGCACTATGATTTTGTTAAATTAGGAGAAACGACAGATGATGCAATTGGAGAAGCATATGATAAAGTTGCTAGAACAGTAGGCTTAGGATATCCTGGAGGACCAATCGTTGATCGTTTAGCGTTTGAAGGGAATCCAACTTATAAAATGCCTAATATAAAGTTAGGAGATAATTATAATTTTAGTTTTTCAGGAATTAAGTCACATGTAATTAATTTAGTACACAATGCAACACAACGTAATGAAGAAATTAACATTCCTGATTTATGTGCGTCTTTTCAAGAAACAGTAACAGATGTTTTGGTATATAAAAGTATTAAGGCAATTAAAGAGTATAATGTAAAAATGTTTATGATTGCAGGTGGGGTTGCCGCTAATAAAGGATTAAGGAAGAAAATTAGTGAGCAAATTACAAGTGTAAGAGTAGTAGTTCCAGAATTTAAGTATTGCACTGATAATGCAGCAATGATAGGAATTGCAGGGTATTATCAGTATCAAAAAAGAAAGACCGATGATGATATGAGTTTAAACGGAAAATCACGTTTAGATTTAGTATAAGTACTAAGTTCATATCAAATAAAAATCATATTCATAAAATATCCACATATTTTCTATATACTAGGGTTGTATAAATAGAAATCTACGAACGGAGGAATCGTAATGAAAAAATTATTGATGGCGATATTTATTCCAGTATTATTTATTTTAGGGTCACCGGCATTAATTGCCACATTAATGTATGATGGCACAGGGGATGAACACTTACCAGTTCACCTTTATACCGATGAATACGACGCCTTAACAATGGTGTTTGAAGAACTAGATAGTTCAATTGAAGATGTTGAAACAGGGGCAACAAGAGATCTTATTTACAACTTAGATCAAGATATCATCAATAGAGCAATTTATGAAGCGATATTAGAATCAAATCCTGATTACGCACCTGGTGATGATTGTGCAACAGATAATGAATGTTACATTTTCGCTGAAGCACAAGAAGTAGAAGGTTTTGATCTTGCTTTTCGAGTTGTTGGTGCATGGGTTTCATTTTATGATGGTGACACAGCAACAGAACCAGGAAGATTTGTATTTAATGTCTTTTTAGAAATTGATTTAGCTGAAAATGTTACTTATAAAACAATATTAGAGGTTCACTTCTTATTTGACGATGATCCAGACTTCTATTATTTAGAATTTGATAAAATTCAAATGGGTAGATTACCACTGCCTAAAACAATGTTTTCTTCTATTATTAATATAGTAGGGGATCAAACAAATGTTGATTTAGAAAGCCAAATTGGCGAAATGCCAATGGGAGACTTTGATTTAGATAATTTATCTTATACTTTAAATAAAGATGAGATATTAACTGTTATTAGTGAAGAACAAGATAGCAACGATTCAGGTTCATTGTTAGCTCAAGAGTTACTATCAATAATTTTTAATGATCAGTTAATAGAATTTGAATTAATAGATGAAGAATTCACTTTAAAAGCGGGTATCTCACAATTTAGAAGTGAAGATGCAGATAAAACAGATATTCCTCTATACTTATATGAATTACACGATTCAGAAGTAGTGGGAGAAGAAACAGTTTATGGAGAATATAACGCTGAATTATTCGACCCAGAATCATACCTAAGAGATGTATTCACGGAATTCATCTTCAATAGTTCATTAATAGGAGATCCAAATTCTGATATGGAATTTAGAATCGAAGAGGAAATATTCAATAAGTTAATCTATAGTGGAGCAGAAGGTTTTGCTGAAACAAGAACAGTTCAACCAATTCCAATCTCTGCTACTGAGGAAAAAGATATCGAATTTGGATTAAAAGCTATTTGGTTTGAATTTGATTCGGAAGAAATTTATGTATATGCTCTATTTAGAATTGGCGGAATTGATTCACTATTAGTTATTCGAGCTGAAGAAGTTTCAGATGAAGGAACATCAGAAGAACTTCATTTCACATTCGTTGAAATCACCTTTGGTAAAGATGATTCAGAAGTGCCTAGTGAATACATGGAAATCGTTGATTTAGAAGTGTTTAAACAAGTGTTTGCTGAACTAGGAGACGTTGAATTTGGTGAATTCAATACCGATGGAGACTTGATAATTAGTGCAGCTAGATTATCATCATTAATGCAAGATGGTACAGATGAAGGCGATGTTATAGTGACAGGTATAGACATTGAAGAGGGAGCTCTAATATTAACTGTCGAACCTAGAAACTCAGAACTTCAAGCTGCGTTTATAGCATTTCAAACAATTCTAACTGAAGTAGTTGAAAGTGATCAGTTAATAACTGATTTAGAATTAGTATTGGATCCTTTGAACGAAACAGAAGCAGCTGTTCTTGATGCGGTAGAAGTTCTTCAAGAAACACTTATTGATCCAGAAGCAGAAGTAACACCTGAACAAATTGAAGATTTATTCGAGAATTTCGACGAGTTAGATCCAGAAACACAAGTAGAATTCTTATCTACATTCGGTGATTTAATTGATTCAACTCTATTCACAGAACTATTCTCTGAAACAGAAGACCCACCAACGGAATAAAGCCATAATTCAAAATAAAACAACCCATAATATAGAAAAACCTTATTAAAAAATAGGGTTTTTCTTGAAGTTGTAAGGAAAGGAAGGCAATAATGTTATCTAGCGTTATACCTGAAATTAGATTTGACTTTAACTTTGATTTTGTACTCATTATGATTTTTATTTCATATATCTTTTATGGATATTTTTCAGGTGGGCATAAGCAAATTAGGCTATCCATTAACTTAATATTACCTTTCTTAATAATATATTATATGGGACACGGGATTACTACATACCTTTATCAACCATTATCAAACACATTTTTCTTTGAACTTATTTCCGAATATCTCGGAATGCTTAAAAACACAATAGGAATGGTTTTTGCGTATCTATTCACATATTTTATGTTGTTCTTTGGAATATTTGTATTATCAATATTCGCAAGAAGGTATTTATTAAACGAGAACATGAGAGCTAAATTAGGTAAAAACAACAATTATGTAGGAGCATTTTTTTCATTTATTAATGGATACGTATTAGTATATTTTATTATTCTACCAGCTTTTTCAATAAGTCTTGTAGGTAGTGACGCTACTTTAACAAACTTTGTATTAGAGAATCCACCTCCATTTTCTAGAATTGCTCGTACAGCCGAAAAAGCAGTTCCTGTGAAAGGGTTAGCTGATAAAGCTAATGATTTTCAAGAACTACTAAGTGTTGAAGGGATTGAAGGATATTATAATGAGGCAATTTATGAGTACCAACAACTATATGTTGGTGGTACAGATTCATTTGAAGCACAGTTTATGGATGAAATTTATCCTGAATTAACAATGAGTGCAAAAACAATTATTGATACAGCGTATTTTAACTACTTCACAGATACATTATCTACATCAAATTATTATGGTATATCATTAGTCTTAGTTCAAACAGGAACACAAGATAATTTAGTTTATCAAGATATGCTAGAAGCAGAAACGTCATTTAAAACAATATACTCTGAGCAGGAACAAATCGTAGAAGACCACGAAACTGCTATTGCTCAATATGATATTGATACAGAAAATTATCAGTATCAATTAATATACGATTCCTATATTGAAGATTTAGACGATTATATTATTGCTGCTGAAGTGTTTGCTACAAGTAAAATCACTGCATTGTTAGCAGGATCAACATTTACAGAAACATTTACAGAAACAAGGCCAACATTATCTACTGAAGAACCAGATAATTATGAAGTAATTGATATAATAACTGCTCCCGTTAATCCTGAAATAGGTGCTGATGATAGTGTTTTAGAGGCGATTGCTTATATTGAAAGATATGAAGACAAAGAAGATATATCTTCTAAGTTAAGCACGTTTGGAACTAATTTTGTCAATCATGAAGGATTATTAGAATGGTATATTGATGATTTAGCAGATGGACAAAATTATGATCCAGGAGCAAGCGATATATCGGCTGTAATCGTAAGCTTTAAAGATAATTATGATGATATCACTGCTAAACTAGACGATTCAGAATTAGAAGAAAAACTCTATTTAGCACAAATGAGTATTCGTAGTTATGATGTTTTCACATTATGGATTGAATGTACAATGTATAATATTGAAAATGTACCTTTAGATGATATTCCACTTGAATCAAGTAGATGTCCATCCTTTGATACTTCACTTATAACGTCATATGATTTCACAAATGACGCATTAAGCTTAGTATCTACACTATTTGATGGTGAAAGCGTATCATGGATAATAACTCAATTTAAATATGATTACGAAGCAGGTCTTTTTGAAGAACCATTTGCTGATTTCGAAGAAGTGAATGACGTACTTGAAAGTACTAAGGAACTCGTTGATGAATATGAGTTAAAATATAAAGATATTGCTAATAGTATAGATGGTAATATCTCAATGTTAATCAAAATAGGTATAAGTGTAATGAAATATCACTTAGATGTTTATGATACATTAAAAAATACACCTTTAATTGCAGCATTCTTTAATGATGCAGCTAGATTTTGTAGTAATACAACAACTATTTCAGGGTATGACGTTGAAATATGTACAAAATCAGAAGGTGAAACAGGAATGTTTAAAGAACTAACTAATATGCGTTATTTAGTAAGTGAAATATACTTTAAAGCTTATTTTATGGTTGATGATGAAAATGTGAGAATAACATATGATACAGCAAAAATGCATGAGTTTTTAGCTAAACTAAATGAATCTGTGGAAGACAGTGTTATTTCACAGGAAGTAATTTTAGCAATTGGTGATCAGTTCGCGTTTAACATTATAGATGATTCAAACAATACAACACTTTTAGAACAAATGTACGAAGAAGGATATATAACAATAGAAGCGATGCGTGTTCTAGCGGATGACGAATATGAGCTATTTAGTGATGATTTTAGAGCGAAAGTACGTAGTTTAATTAGATAAAAATGAAAAGGAGGGATTACATGAATTCCAGTGAAGAGTTAATGTTATTGCTTGAGTTAAACGGATTTGATATAACGAAATTCAAACTTAAAATGCAATTGCAATATGAGAAAACAGGAAATATAGAATTGTACAAGCATAAAAAATATGCTGATTTAGTCGTATGTCATTATTCTTTTGAAGAAGATGAAGACTATTTTCATCGTAATCCCTTAACATATCGTAGTTCTTGGGGAAAAGACGTAAATAGCATTGATCAATTTTATATTAAACATCCCGATATAGAAGAAGAGATGTCTTTGAAAGAATTTTTACAACTAAAATCATTTAATGAAATTAATCGTGAAAGTATAATTTATGATGTTTTAGATTCTTGGGTTGAAGAATATCGAGAAGCTTCAATTACTCAAATGGAAAATTTAAGAGAAATGGTTAAGTTACTACCTAAAAAAAGTAGAAAATATCGAAAACCAAGTAAAATAACATTCTTATTCAGCATCATCTTCGCTTTAATAATAATGTTATTGTTCAAATCGCCAGATTCCTTGAAACTTAACTTTTTAGGCTTTTTAGGTTTCTTAAGTCCATTGATTGATGATTATGTTGCGTTATTGTATGAAAGCAGTTGGTATAGTTTATTAGGGTTAGCAGCCATATTCTTGTTTATCATATATGCAGTTCTTAATAATGCTCTTTTGAGATATATTAGAGAAGTTCGAAGTGAAAAAAATAAACGGGCTGAGAAGACATTTGATAAATGGGAAAAAGATATGAAAAATGAACGATTAAAACAAGCAGGTATCTTAGAAGACTACGTTGATTTAGTAATTAAGAAACCAAATAAGTCATATCTAGATGTTACTACGCTAATGTTACCTGAAAAACTATTGGATAAATTTAAGAATTATGTTTCAATGATTGAAAGAAGATACGATTGGATGACAAAGAATTACAAGAAATTGTTTTTATATATCAGATTAATTTATGTCCTTGCATTTTTAGTATATCTTGCTTTCTTTGTAGTCGGATACGCTGTAATTGGGGGGTGGATCTAATGTTTAAGAAACGAAAGGATAAGCAAAAAGAAAAACAAAAATATATGCTTGAAGATGAAGTGATTGTTTCATCTTCGGATATCGTAAATGTAATAAATACAGAAACTAAGGATAAAAAAATAACTAGAGAAAAAAACATTTCAGAAGTAATTGAGAAAAAGAAAACCATAAAAAAGAAGAAAAAAGAAGAAAAACCGCAAAAAGAAGATAAAACTGTTCCTAGTTCAATTGCTGATTTCTTTAGTGCTAATAATCAGAGAAAAGAAGAAAAGACAGATAATAAATCAGAAAATTGGATTTCGTGGGCAGATTCTCCAGAACAGGATGGGAAAGTTGAAAAGGAAATTCCAAAGAAAAAGAAATCACGTCGTAAAAAAGAAAAAGAACTTATAGAGGAAAAAGAAATTATAATACAAAAGCCCGAAGAGGATATAGAACACGAAGATATTCAAGAACCTAAACCTCAAGGATCGAAAGATTTAAGTGCTTTTTTCAATGCTAACAAGAAACAAACTAAAAAACTAAGGAAAAAGAAATTATCAAAAAAAGAGAAGCGAAAATTAAAAAGGAAAAAGAAAAATCTACCTATCAAAGATCAGAAAGTATTTCGTTTCAGAAAGAAAAAGTATTCTAAGGTAGAAGATTTTATTACTTATTTGAATGAGCATTTCCTTGAAGCCGATGAGATTGCTCAAGAAGTATTTGATGATGAAAATTTCTTTGGATGGATTAGCAAGAAGAGTGGTATTTTTGATGTTAGTTTAAAAGAATTTAAGGAAATAAGAGCTAAAATTGAGTAGAATTCATAATTCTCGATTTTAACTTGTAAAAAGTTGTGTTATTATATACAATATCAAAGTAAAAATAAGAGGTGATTAGTATGAAAGTCCAGCAGAACACCCGAATTAGAAAGAATAGAGTAAAAATTAAATAGAAAAGGGTGGAATATATGGAAATAAATCATTTTATTAATACAATTATTGAGGAAGATATTCGTTCAGGGAAACATGAAAAAGCAATCACAAGATTTCCTCCTGAACCAAATGGGTTCTTACATTTAGGACATGCAAGAGCGATTATTACTAACTACTCAATGGCGATAAATCATGGTGGTTACTTTAACTTGCGCTTTGATGATACAAATCCAATTAAGGAAGATACTGTCTTTGTAGATGCAATAAAAAAAGATATTGAATGGCTTGGTTGTCACTGGAAAAACTTATTGTTTGCTAGTGATTATTTCGAAGAAATGTATAATAGAGCCATTATATTGATTAAAAATAAATCAGCTTTTGTAGACGACTTAACAGCTGAAGAAATTAGAGATTATCGTGGAGATTTAAAAAATACTGGTAAAAATAGTCCTTATCGTAATAGAAGTATAGAAGAGAATTTAGAACTATTTATTGGAATGAAAGAAGGGAAGTACTCTGATGGAAGCCGTGTTTTACGAGCTAAAATTGATATGACAAGCCCTAATATGAATATGAGAGATCCTGTAATATACCGAATTCAAAGAGCATATCACCATAATACAAAAGATAAATGGTGTATATATCCAATGTATGACTTTGCTCATCCTATTGAGGACGCAATTGAAGGAATCACTCACAGTTTATGTAGTTTAGAATTTGAGGATCATCGCCCTTTATATGATTGGGTTGTAAAGCACTGTGAAATGGAAAACATTCCAAGACAAATTGAGTTTGGTAAATTATATATCGCTGGCGCTGTAACAGGTAAAAGATATATTAAGGAATTAGTAGATAGTGGCGCAGTAGTAGGGTGGGATGATCCAAGATTAATCACTTTAAGTGGTCTTAGAAGACGTGGTATTCCAGCAGAAGCTATTCGAGATTTTGTTTATAGTTTAGGGCTTCCTAAAAGTCAAGGTGAAACCGAAATTGATATGTTGTACCAAGTTGTTAGAGATAACTTGAAATTAAAAGCTCCTAGAACTAATGCGATTCTTGAACCATTAAAATTAATTATTGATAATTACCCAGAAGATAAAGTTGAATACTTAGAAGTAGAGAATAATCGTGAGAACGAAGAGTTAGGTACAAGACAAATCCCATTTAGTAAATGTGTTTATATTGAAAGAGAAGATTTCATAGAACGCAAACCTAATAAAAAATGGAAACGTCTTGCTTTAGATATTGAAGTAAGGTTAATGCATGCATATTTTGTAAAAGCTAATTTAATTGAAAGAGATGAAAAGGGTAATATTATCGCAGTACATTGTACTTATGATCCTAATACTAAAAGTGGTAGTGGGTTTAAAGATAGAAAACCAAATGGAAATATTCATTTTGTAGATGCAACATACAATAAAAACGCAGAGTTCAGACTGTTTAATGACTTAATTACTGATTTTGGAGATAAGAATGTTCCTTTTAGTGAAAAAATCAATCCTGATTCAATTATAATTAAAAATGGATTTGTTGAAAAAAATATAAATCCTACTATTGGAGACAGATTCCAATTTACAAGAAACGGTTATTACTCATTGGACAAAGATAGTACAGAAGAAACACTTGTATTTAACCGCGTTGTATCATTAAAATCATCATATAAACCAAAGGCAAAGTAAATTTGCTTTTTTTTTATATTTTACTTGCATTTTAAAAATAACAGTGTATTATATTAATAGACGCAATATGAATAGTTAATAAAATAAATGATAACGGAGTTACCTTTATATTTATAAGCAATTTGTAAAATGTCAATAAAAAATATGGAGGTAAAACAATGACTGGAAAAGTTAAATGGTTTAATTCTGAAAAGGGTTATGGATTCATTACTACTGAAAACGGAGAAGATTTATTCGTACATTATTCTCAAATTCAAAAAGAAGGATTCAAATCTTTAGAAGAAGGAGAAGAAGTAAGTTTTGAAGTAGTTGACGGACAAAAAGGTCCTCAAGCTGCTAATGTTACAAACTTATAATTCTAACTAAAAAGCCGTTATCGGCTTTTTTTATTTGCTTTTTTTTGCTATAATTTTACTGAGGTGATTTTATGACCGAATTCACAGAAAAAGTAATTAAGATTATTCAAAGAATTCCACATGGAAAAGTAATGACATATGGCCAAATAGCAACATATGCAGATAATCCTCGTGGAGCTAGACAAGTATCAAGAATACTTCATTCAATGAGTATGAAATATAATCTTCCTTGGCATCGTGTTATCAATTCTAAGGGTGGAATCTCTCTTACAGGTGAAGGCGGTTATATTCAAGGACAGATGTTAGTGGATGAAGGAATTGAAGTTATTAACAAGAAAATTAATCTACGAAAACATCAGCATAATTTTAAATAAAATAACTATCAAAGCACTATCAATTTAGTGCTTTTTTTGTTATACTTTTGATAGGTGATTTTATGAGTAATTTACTAGAAAACTTGAATGAAAAGCAAAGAGAAGCAGTAATGATAACTGAAGGTCCTGTAATGGCGATAGCTGGTGCAGGTAGTGGGAAAACAAGCGTTCTTACAAAAAGAATCGCTTATTTAATTTGTGAGAAAAATATTAGTTACAAAAATATATTAGCGATAACATTTACCAATAAAGCAGCTAAAGAAATGAAAGATAGAGTAAAATCATTAATTGGTATTAATCCTTATGATATGTGGATTAGTACTTTTCATTCAATGTGTGCAAAAATATTACGGGAACATATTGATAAATTAGGATACAAACGTAATTTTCAAATAATAGATGATGATGATACTGTTCAAGTGGTAAAGACATTACTTAAGAAAAGTAATGTTGATACAAAAATATATAAACCGAAGATTATTCGTAATCTAGTATTGAAAATGAAATTTGATGAAGACTTTATTAAAACTGTAGAATCGCCATATAAAGAGATATTAAAGAGCGTATCAAAAAGATATAAAGAGTATTTATTTGATAGTAACTTAGTCGATTTTGAAGACTTGTTAATTCTTACAATTAAGTTATTAAAACAAGAAAAAGAATTAAAGGAATATTATAATATTCTATTTAAGTATGTTTTAGTTGATGAATTCCAAGATACAAATAACGTACAGTATGAACTGATAAAATTATTGGTTAATACAGATAAAAATCTTTTTATAGTTGGAGATGAAGATCAAAGTATATATGCTTTTAGAGGGGCTAACATCGAAAACATTAATAAATTTAAAAGAGATTACAAAGGGTATCATATTGTTCTTCTAGAGCAAAATTATCGTAGCACAAATACTATTTTAGATGCTGCGAACAACATAATAAAAAATAATTCAACAAGAATCCCTAAGAATCTTTTTTCAACAAAGGGTAAAGGGGAACTAATTACTCATTACAAAGGTGTAACCGCACGAGATGAAGTAGAATATATTGCTTCAAAGATATTAGGGATGGTTAGAAAAGGGTCTGAGTATAATGATTTTGCGATTCTCTATAGAGCGAATAGTACATCTCGTCAATTTGAAGATGTATTACTTCAAAAGCAGATTCCATATCGTATACATGGAAATACAAGTTTCTTTAAAAGAAAAGAAATAAAAGATTTTACAGCATATTTACGGTTTATTCTAAATCAAAATGATGCATTTAGTTTTTTACGAGTGATTACTGTTCCAAGAAGAGGAATAGGACCAACAACGATAGAAAAGGTATATAATTACGCTGCAGATAAAGGGTTGTCGTTTAGCGACGCACTTAGACTTAGTAGTGACTATTTAGGAAAGAACGTTAGTAATAAACTACAAATATTTTTAGAACAAATAAAAGATTTTAGAGTTAAATTGGATGAACTTCCTTTCACCGATTATGTTGATTATATTCTTGAGCAATCAGGATACTATAAAATGTTGAAAAAAGACGACAAAGGTGATGCAAGATACGAAAACTTACAAGAATTTAAAACGATTTTAACAGAAAATAACGAAATATACGACAATTTAACAAAAGAAGAAATGTTGATGTTCTTACTTGAAGACATTACTCTTAAAAGTGAAGAGAATAAGGAAGACGTAAACGATGGTGTTACACTTATGACTCTTCACGCTGCGAAAGGTCTAGAATTTAAAGTAGTATTCATTGTTGCTTTAGAAATGGGGATGTTTCCTTTAGCAAGAGCGTTTGGAAGTAAATTCGAGTTTGAAGAAGAAAGACGTTTAATG
>JAOZSP010000207.1 GCA_029939615.1 Candidatus Izemoplasma sp.
AAACACACGGTTTGCATGAGTCATTTGGAACTCATACTCAAAATCTGTTACTGCTCGTAACCCTCGTATAATATGTGATGCTCCCAGTTTTTTTGTTTGTTTAACCGTTAAGTTATTACTCGTAAATATATCAATTTTATCTAGGCATTCCTTCATTACTACTTTTACCATGTCAACTCTTTCTTCTGGTGAGAAGAAAGAATCTTTATTTGGATTAACACTTATTAGGATTATTAAGTGATCAAATACTTTTAAAGCTCTTTTCGCAATATCAATATGTCCATTAGTAATTGGATCAAAACTTCCTGGATAAACAGCTACTTTCATTTAGACACCCCATTTTAAATAAGATACGTTTGTAACGCCTATTCTTTTTGTCTTATATTCTATTATATCATTGTTTTCAATTTTTATAGCATTGTTTTTACTGTATAAACATACTATTACTCCTTCTGGGTGCAATAGTTTTTTTCTAGCTATTTCTTTTACAATATCATCGATAATTTCCATGTGATATGGTGGATCTAATAATATTATATCAAAACTTTGATAAGTTTTTGTAAGAAACTCCTGATAATCACCAAAATATATTTCACAACAGTTTTCAATGTGCAGTTTCTTTATATTACTTTTAACTGTATTAATTGCTTCAACCATTTTATCAGTAAAAACACAAGATTTAGCACCTCTACTAATTGCTTCTATTCCTAAAGATCCACTACCTGCAAATAAATCTAATACCGTTGCATCAAATAGAAAATTATTAATACTATTAAAGATTGATTCTTTTACACGATCTTTTGTTTCTCTTGTTAATTCAGTTGACACTTCATCTAAAATACGTGATCTATATTTACCGCTAATAACTCGCATATTACACCTCCTTTAAGAAGATAAAAGGCCAAATAAGGCCTTTTATTATTGATAAGTAATTTTATCTACTGCTTCATTATCTAATTTTTCAACTAAAAGTTTAACTAGTTTAACCATTGCTTCATAATCACTTTTGTGAACAATCGATGTATGAGAATGTAAATATCTTACTGGTAAACATAACGCAACTGAAGGTGCACCATCAGTAGCTAAATGGATTGCTCCACCATCTGTTCCACCACGTTCTAAAAATGTTAGTTGGTAAGGGATTTTATTATCTTCACATACTTTCACAACAAAATCACGTAAACCTTTATGTCCAATCATGCTTCCATCTTTAAACATAATTCCTACGCCTTTTCCAAGTTCAGTATTTTTATCTCCACCTGGAAAATCATATGCGATAGTAGTATCAAGAGCAATACCTATATCAGGACTAATTTTATGAGCACTTGTTGTTGCTCCTCTTAAACCTACTTCTTCCATTACAGTTCCTACTGCGTAATAACGATTACTATGTTTTACATCCTTTAAATGATGTAAAACTTCAATTACTGC
This sequence comes from Candidatus Izemoplasma sp., assembly GCA_029939615.1. Lineage (GTDB taxonomy): Bacteria > Bacillota_I > Bacilli_A > Izemoplasmatales > Izemoplasmataceae > Xianfuyuplasma. The sequence continues at coordinate 1,432 of JAOZSP010000207.1, forward strand.
GGCACAACCAACACGGTTATCCCATGCTTTTCCTAATAAATAATTTTTGTTAGCTAACTCTCTATATTCTATATATGGAGTAATCATATCACCAGGTTTAATCCCTAGTTTTTCAGCTTCTTCTTTATTTTCAACGCCAACATCAATAAACATTGTTTTCATTTCAACTGGTTTCTTCAACTCTTCAGGAGTTAAAATATGTGGAGCTTTTGCTCCTATGACACCACGAATAACTTTACCACTACTAGTAGTAATATCTAGTTGTTGAGCAAGCATTACTTGTCCCCACCATCCACCAGCTGGAGTAAATTTAATGTATCCCTGTTTATCTATAGTAGTAACGATAAATCCAACTTCATCCATATGACCCGCGACCATAATTTTTGGACCATCAGGATTCCCGATTTTTTCACCGATAATACTTCCTAAATTATCGTAACTAACATTTGCATACCCCTCCATTTTCTTAGCCATATATTTTCTAACTTCTCTTTCATTACCTGGTATACCATTTAACATTGACATTTCCTTAAGTATATTTTTCATAAAGTCCTCCATCTTTATTATATATTATTGTTCCGTAATTCCTTTTTCAATTTTACGTACTTGATTTGCAATAAATAAATCTAATATTCGTAAAAAGTTTTGAGCATCCTCTTCCGAAATACCTTCAACCAAAGTATTAATACATATTTGTTCAAGAATATTTACTTCTGAGCATATTTCTTCACTACCTTCAGAAAGGTAAATATTACGTACTCGCCCATCTTTATCATTTTTAACACGATAAATATAATTATCTCTTTCTAACCTTGAAATAACTCCTGATAAAGTTGCCTTATCAGTATCCATTTGCATTAAAATCTCTTTAGCTGTAATTCCCTCTTCTGCATCAATTACTCTTAAAACCATTAATTGTGCATAAGTTATATTTAATCTTTCCAAATGTTTTGACATCAATCTCTTATATAGCATACTACTTTTATTTAGTTTATAACACATCTCTTTTACCATTATAGAACCTCCTTATAGTTTGTATTACAAATTAATTATACCTTTTTTTAAAATTTTGTAAAGGTCAAAAATGATGTTTTATTAACACTCTGGTAACACAAACACATCAATGATCTCA
>JAOZSP010000208.1 GCA_029939615.1 Candidatus Izemoplasma sp.
GCGAATGAAATAGGAGTTAACATAAAAATTACCAGCGGTCCTTCAATTGAACGAAGTGGCGATTTAGCTGTTATTCTAACGAGTTTAGAGCCTGGTGATATTTTATTTATTGATGAAATTCATCGATTACCTCGAATTGTTGAAGAAATATTGTATCCTGCAATGGAAGATTATTTTATTGATATTATTGTTGGAAGAGACGCTACTAGTAAGTCGATTAGAGTTGATTTACCTCCATTTAGTTGGTGCTACAACTAGGTTTGGTGATTTAAGTGCTCCATTAAGAGATCGTTTTGGTGTTGTACATAAATTACAGTATTACAATGAATCAGAATTGCAGCAAATATGTGAAAGAACAGCAAGCATTTTTAATACGAAAACCCATAAAGACGCCACTGTGGAAATTGCTAGAAGAAGCCGTGGAACCCCGCGAATTACTAATAGATTATTTAGAAGAGTTAGAGATTACGCTGATGTATTAAATAACGGTGTTATTGATATTGGAATGTGTGAATTAGCTCTTAAGAAATTGAATATAGATGAAATTGGATTAGATTCGAAAGATCATGACTATTTACTTGGAATTATCGAAAAGTTTAGTGGTGGCCCTGTTGGTGTTGAAAGTTTAGCAGCATCAATTGGGGAAGAATCAACGACTATTGAAGATGTTTATGAACCATATTTATTACAAATTGGCTTTATTAAAAGAACTCCACGTGGACGTGTTGCGACCGAAAAAGCTTATAAACATCTTAATAAAACATATAATACGAGGTTGTTTTAATGAAATTAGAAGATTATAACTATCATTTGCCAGAAGAATTAATTGCGCAAACACCACTTAAAACAAGAAGTGCTTCTAGACTTCTTGTTTTAAATAAAGATAACGGACTTGTTTCTCATGATTATTTTAATAATATAAATAATTATCTTAATAAAGGTGATGTTTTAGTATTAAACGATACTTCTGTTATCCCTGCTCGTCTTTTTGGAATAAAAGAAGATACACTAGCAACAATTGAAATTCTTCTTTTAAAGCAAAAAGAGAACGATATATGGGAATGTTTAGTTAAAAAAGCTAGAAAGATAAAAATAGGAACAATAATAACATTTGGAAACGGCTTACTAAAAGCTAAATGTATTAAAGTATCACCTGAAGGTATTCGTGATTTTGAAATGATTTATACTGGTGTCTTTTATGAAGTATTAGATGACTTAGGAGAAATGCCTTTACCACCATATATTCATGAAAAACTTCTAGATCAAGAACGATATCAGACTGTTTATAATAAATATATAGGTAGTGCAGCAGCACCTACTGCTGGATTGCATTTCACAAAAGAGCTAATGGATGAGATTGAATCAAAAGGAATTATTATTACATATGTCACTCTTCATGTTGGTTTAGGTACTTTCCGTCCTGTGCAAGTAGAAGATATAGAGAAACATGTAATGCATACAGAATTTTATCAAATGAATAAAGAAACAGCGGAGATTCTTAATAATGCAAAAGCGGAAAAACGTAAAATTATAGCTGTTGGTACAACTTCACTTAGAACTTTAGAAACTGTTTTACGTGATAATCCTACATTTATTGAAACTAATGGATGGAGTGATATCTTTATTTACCCTGGATATAAATTCAAAGCAATTGATGAACTTATAACTAACTTTCACTTACCAAAATCAACGTTGTTAATGTTAGTAAGTGCTTTGGCAGGTAAAGACAATATCACAAATGCTTATAATGAAGCAATAAAAGAAAAGTATCGTTTTTTCAGTTTTGGAGATAGTATGATTATTAGAAAATAGGTATATTAAAAGGTAGTTAAATCAGCGATTTAACTACCTTTTTTATGTTTTATTATTTTTTTGGTAATAGTCTTGCAGTAAAATGTCTTAACATTGGTGGTTCATATTCAAACTCCAACCCTACTAATTTATCACGGTTTTTATATACTTCAATTACAGCTTCAGCTACATATTCAAGATGTTTATATGTATAAGTTCTTCTTGGAACTGTTAAACGCATTAGTTCTAATGGTGATTCTAAGTTTTTACCAGTATCTGGGTCTCTTCCTAATAAGAAACTACCGATTTCAACTGGTCTAACACCAGCTTCAATATAAACAGCGTTACTAACTGCTTGGGCTGGTAGTTCATAGTAAGGAATATGTGGTGCAAATTTCTTACAATCAACGAATACTGCGTGTCCACCTGTTGGATACTGAATAGGTACTCCAGCGTCACGTAATTTATCTCCTAAAAATCTTATTTGATCGATACGATGTGCTAAATAGTCTTCTTCTAATGCTTCACCTAATCCTACGCTTAAAGCTTCCATGTCACGACCAGTTAAACCACCATAAGTAGGGAAACCTTCCATCGGAACAATATATGTACGACATTGATTAAATAAATCAACATTATCTTTTATTGCGATAATACCACCGATATTACTTAATCCGTCTTTTTTACTACTCATTAAGAAGATATCTGCTAAATCAAAAACTTCTTTTGCGATTTGTCTTATTGATTTATTTTCATCTCCTTTTTCTCTTTG
>JAOZSP010000045.1 GCA_029939615.1 Candidatus Izemoplasma sp.
ATAATAAAAAACTGTTACATTTTGATAAAATGTAATAGTTTTTTTATTGGAGTAAAAGAAAAGGCTCAATGAGCCTTTAATTTTAATATAGTGCATTAATTATTGCTAAGAATTGTACTTTACGTAAGAAGTAAGTTATATTATCTTCTTCATAATCTGTAGGTAATAATGGATATGCTACAGCAGCACAAGCTGTTTCTAGAGTTGGAGTAAGAATGTTTCTAACAATCATACTTTCAGCAACTATACCTTGTTCTGTTGCGTTTAAACTTTTAATAGCTGCAGCATCAAATGAAACTGTTGTGAAGCTTCCTGTTGTAATAATCTTAGTTGCAGCAATGAAATCTCTTATTTCTTGTTTAATGATGATATTTGTTTTATAATCTGTATCTTCTTCCGCAAGAACAGGTATTTCACTATTGATGTTTGCATTACCGCGCATCATGTTATCGATTGTAGTATGAACTGATCCACTTACTAGCATTGTTGCTAGTTGTGTGTCTGTCATATTGGTAATTGTACTTGAATTCATTCCGCCACCAAAGTCAGCAACACCAAGTTCATCAAGAGCGCTTAGTAGTGATTTTAACTCAACTTTTTCAATATGTTTTTTAGGTGTTCCGTCTACTGTGATATCTTCTCTAAAGTGAGTAGGAACAATAATAGTTGTTGATCCAGTTGGAGCTGTTTCATCTAAGGCTGTAGGTAAAATATTATCTGATATTGTTGCTTGAATACTAGCGCTTAGAAGTATTAAATCAAAATCAGCTGTAAAGACATTTGCTGGTGAGAAACTCATTGATGAGAAATCAGTTAATCCGAGTTCATCTAAACCATCTAAGATTGCATTCATTTCGGTTAATTCAATATATGTAACATCAGCGTGTACTAAACGAATTAGGGTAGCAGTGTTGATGTTAGAATCAGGTACTACTAGTTCGCCACCGGTATCATTCAGCATTTTATCTGATAAGGTAACTTGGATTGATGATGATAATAGTAATGTTGCTCTACCATCAAAGAATTCAGAAGAATCAAGTGATCCTCCAAAGCTATCTAAATCAGTATAGCCCATTTCATTGAAGGCGTTGATAAGTGCTTTTATTTCATCTTTAACAACAAATTCAAATCCACTTACTGTTAGTCTTATTTCGTTACCTGGTAGTTCACCAGCTTGGGTATATAATGGGACAATTAATACTGCGTCGTCTAAATCTAACATTGTTTCTGTTATTGTTGCGTGAATTGAAGCACTACTAAGTAAAGTATTTTGAGCTGCACTAGTTGATAGAAGTGCTAAATCAAATGCACCACTGAAGCTGTTAATATCAGAAATTCCTAATACTTCAAGAGCGTTGATCATTGCTTTTATTTCATCTTTTACAAGGAATTCAAATCCACTGACAGTTAGTCTAATTGCAACATCTGATATATCAGTATCAGGAATATATAGTACTGCTGGTCCTAAATCAACCATTTGTTCAGTTATTGTCGCATGAATTGCGGCACTTGATAATAGGATTGTTTGGTTAGTATTACCATAGACATTAGATAAATCTATTGTTCCATTGAAAGTGCTAATATCATCAATTCCTAGTAGTTCAAGAGCGTTGATCATTGCTTTTATTTCAGCTTTAACAATAAATTCAAATGTTAAGACAGTTACTTTAACATCTATACCATCAACATCAGCGTCAGGAATTAGTAAAACTGCGTCTCCTAAATCAACCATTTGTTTCGTAATTGTTGCATGGATTGCGGCACTTGATAGTAAAATATCTTGATTAGTGTCACCATAAACATTATTAAGATCTATTGTTCCACTAAAGGAACTAATATCAGTTATACCAAGAGTTTCAAGAGCGTTGATCATTGCTTTTATTTCAGCTTTAACAATGAATTCAAATGTTAAGACAGTAACTTTAACATCTACACCATCAACATCAGCGTCAGGAATTACTAAAACTGTTGGTCCTAAATCATCCATTTGTTTTGTTATTGTCGCATGGATTGCGGCACTTGATAATAAAATATCTTGATTAGTGTCACCATAAACATTATTAAGGTCTATTGTTCCACTAAAGGAACTAATATCAGTTATCTCAAGAACTTCAAGAGCTTCAAACATTGCTCCAATTTCGTCTTTAGAAACGTATTCTGTTTCTTCTAAAAGAGCACCTACTGTAATTCTTACAGGTATTGTATCTACATCTTGAATAGGAATCATTAGTGTTGCATCTCCAAGATCAATAAGTTGTTTTGATATAGTTGCTTGCATGATTGCTGAAGTTAGTAAGATGTCACGGTTTGCTTCAACAAAGAAATCAGTTAAATCAATACTACCGTCAAAGGTTTCAACATCGGTAATACCTAAGATGTTAAGTCCGTCGATCATTGCACATAACTCATCAGCTGATATATATTCAGTATCGGTTGTTTCTAAAACATTACCGACACTGATTCTTATGTTTGTTAAATTGTCGACACCAAAATATGGAACAATGAATGTAGCTGACATACCAGGATCATCAACTAAATTAAGGACTTGTTTTGAAACTGTTGCTTGAATCATTGCTGATTCTAAAACTGTTTCAGAGTTTGTTCCTTCACTTAATGTAGCTATATTAACAGAACCACTAAATGATTCTATATCAGTAATATCTAAAACGTCCATTGCATCAATCATTGCTTCTAGTTCTGTTTTTAAAACGTATTCTGTTGTATTAGCTCCTGTTCCAACAACGAATCTTATAGCTGTTACGTCATCTTCTTTAAAGTATGGTAATTCAACAGTGCCATCTGTATCTAAATCAATTAGTTGTTTTGAGATGGTTGCTTGTAAGATTGAAGATGCTAGTACAATTGTTTTATTTCCGCCAACAGTTAATAAGCTTAAATCAACAGTACCATCAAATGATTCGACATCTAAGATATCTAAAACATCAAGAGCGTCGATTACAGCATTTATTTCATCTTTTGTTACGTATTCAGTTTCAAATCCAGCAGCTCCTACAATGACTCTAACAGCTGTAGTATTATCTTCTTCTAGATGTGGAATTGAGATTGTTCCATCAGTATCTAATTGAATTAGTTGGTCTGATATAGTTGCGTGGATAATTGCACTACCTAACATAATAGTCATATTTCCAGGTTCTTCGGTAATTGATGCTAAATCAACTGTACCATCAAAACTACTAATATCTGTTATTCCTAATATTTCTAAAGCGTCTAGGATACTTGTTATTTCGGCTTTTGTAATATACTCAGTATCTGTGGATTCTAGTACAACTCCGACAGTAACACGAATATCATTATTGCCTTCGTCTTTATAAGGAACAGAGATAACTTCGCTACCTAAATCAAATACTTGTTGGGAAATTGTAGCGTGTAATATTGCTGATTGTAGTAAAGTTGCTGAATTGGTAATAATTAAATCTAAATCTAGGGAATCTATATCATTAAAATCAGCGATATCTAGTGTTAGTAATGCTTGTAAGATATCTTCTAATTCTGAGATTAATACATAATCTAATTCATCTGTTGCATCGTAAACTCTTATTGCAGCACTATCAACATCAAAGTATGGAACATTTAAAACACTGTCTTCACCAGAAGTTAAATCAAACATCATTTCTGATAGTGTTGCATGAACAATTTTTGATCCAAATAATTTATCTGATTTTGTAGTATCTAATATTTTTGAGTCTTCTACAGTTTCTAAATAAGAAATAATTGATGCATCGAATGCCATATTATCTAAATCAGTAAATCCTAGTACGGAAACTGCTTTAAATAAGTTTTTAATTTCTAATTTTGTTATTACATCTTGAGCAACGGCATCAACTAAAATAGATTCTAATGCGCTATTTGGGATGGTTAGTATATCTCCACCGCTATCAACAATTAGTTGTCCAATTGTTGCTGCTAAAATATCAGAACTAATTAAGGTATCAATATCAGTATCTTGTAAACCAAATGCTTTAGCAATATCGAATCCTGTTTCTTCACATGTTGTGTCTCCTTCGTCACATTCTAGTTCGACAACTAAAACACGAGCAGAAGAGGCAACTGCTTTTAGTTCTTCTTTTTTGATATAGCCGTTAAGATCTAAGATTGAATCAGGGATTATTAATGGTGTATCCCCTAAATCCATGTCTAAAATAAATCCTGAGATAGATGCTACTAGTAATTCTGAGTTGAAAATAGTATCGATAGTAGGATCATCAAAATCAGCAATTATATTAAAGTCTAAATTATCAAAATCAAAGCCGTCAGCTACAGAGTTAATAGCGTTAACTGCTAGTAATATGTTACGTATTTCACCTTCTGTGACTAATACGCCATCTTCATAAACATCAAACCAAACAATACCATCAGGAATAACTAACATATCAAGTCCTTCAATTCCTGCTTCACCTGAGAAGATATTTTTAAGAGCATGGCTTACAATTTGTGAGCTTAGTAAAACTGTGAAATCTAAGTCTGCTAATGAAGAGATTAATAAATTAGGATCTCCACTTTTTAAGTCACCAACAGTTATACCAGTATCTAATATTGCCTCAGCTACTTCACCGAATGCAGCGAATTCATCGCCCCATTCTAAATCAGTTGGGACAGTAATTATAGCACTTGCTTGTCCACCCATTTCTTCAAGTAATGGTTGCATAGCAATAAAGGCAGAAAGTGTTGCAAGTTCACTATCAGCTAACGAATCAAATAAACCTCTAACTTCAGTACCATCTAAGGTTACTGTTTCTAAATCTGTGCCCTCATCTAATATACCAGCTGTATTTACTAAATCAAACCCAACAGCAACAACTGCTCCTAGTGTCATTAATTCAGTTCTCCAGTCAATTGCATATAATTCATCAACAGGAATTTCAACAGGCATATCATAATAATCACTACCAACTTCTATTACTAAAGGAATAAGTGATGTAATTAATTCACTTTCAGCAATAGCGTTAAAAGCAGCTATAATTTCTTCTGAAGTTATATCACTAATATCATTAGAATCTAAATAATCAGATCCTAATAAAACTCCTCCTGCTTGTGAAATAGTATTTAATTCTTTACGAAGCATTATTTTATTTTCTTCAAACTCGAATGAAAATACGGAATCAAATAAATATAGATGCATCGCAACGGGTTCTGCGTATTCAGGACTAGTAATAAGTAATTTTGATGCATTTTGAACGAATATATTTTCATCAAATGCAGTTACCATATCTCTAGCTTGATCTAATTGTGGTTCTAATTCTGAAGGTATAGTAAATCCACCACCATCATCAGCTAGTGGTGTTACATTTAAAGGCACATAAGAAGCGGATACATATAATGGTTCAATAAATCCAGCTGTAGTACCGCCACTAGATTCAGGAAGTAAATCAACTAAACCACCCATCATATTTAGTACTCCTCCTAAAAGTATCATTGTTACAAATGCACTAACAACACCTTTAGCAGCTCCGACTAAAGCACCTAATAATTGCTTTTTCTCTTTTTTAATTCTTTTCTTTTCATCTTTTTTCGCTTGAATAGCAAGTTTTTTATCTAATTTCTTATTTCTTTTCTTTTCTTTTCGTGTATATTTTACACGTTCACTTTTTTTAATTCTTTCAATTTTTTCAAGTTTTGTTTTTTTGTTTTTCTTTTTACCTGAAAAGAAGATAGCACGAATAATTGCTGCTAACCATTTATACAAAATTTGTCCAACAGTAAAGTAAAGAACCATATAAACTAACTTCAATGCGAATTGAGAAAGTCCAGTAACGAAAGATAAAAAGACTTCGTTATCTAAAGTAGCTCCTAATGTATCACCAGTGTAAGATTCTAATAGAACAAATACGGCTGCTCCTATAGTTGATTGTCCTGATAATTCTGGGAGCATCCCAACTAAATAATCAAAAGCAAATGGAATGGGTAGTACCCATAATTGAGCAACTACTTGATCAATTGTCAAAAAGAAGAACGCATAAAAAATTACTGTAGTTATTAGAGCATACAGTGTTTTTTTAAGTCCCCTAAAATATCCTATTAAAAATCCTAATCCAATTACTGAGAAAAATACAATATTAAAATATAAAGCAAAATCTAAGTTTTCTGGCATCTGTAATAACCTCCTATATTGTAATAAATATAATATTTACGGAAAATATTATATTATATTTTATTAATTAGTATATTTATTGCTTTACTTCTTCTTTAAGTATACCAAATAGTTGTGAATATTTTAAGGAAACATTATTTAGTTTTGAAGTCTTTAATTAAAATCTCTCACTATTCACCAATTATTGAACCAGTATTTATTTCTTCTACATTATTATTCATTGTTTTATTTAGTTTTGTGATAGCATAACTACCTGTACAATGACAGGTATAATATTTATTAACACCGTTGTCTCTTAATTCATTAGTTAGTAGCTGAATAGTATAATCACTAACGTTTTTTTTACTTACAGGATCGTATAAATGCATTCCACCAACAACTGTGTTGATTGGTGTATGTAATTTGTTTAAAGCGTGATTAATAATATTTGATATTCCCATATGTGAACAACCACAGAATAGAGTGTTGTTTTTATTTTCTTTTATTATCATGTTGATTTCATGTTTGAAATCATCATGAACTAAGGTGTTTCCTTTTTTAATATATAGCTTATTGTTTCCACTTGGAAAGAAATTACCTTTTTCAACATTACTAAAGATATTGATGTTTTTAGTAATAGAATAAAAGTCATCAATTAATATTAAACGATCTTTGATATTATGTAGAGGTTTAAGTCCGATTTTAATTTTTATGATTTTTAATACTTTTGCGTAGTAATTATCAAAAGCGTATTTACTTATTATTATCTTAGCTTTTGAGTTTACTTTTAAGAAGGTTTCTAGCCCTCCACCATGATCAAAATGGCCATGGGATATTATGGCGTAGTCTACTTTTGATATATCAATGTTTAGTTTTTGAGCGTTAGTATAGAAATTATCGTTTGGTCCAACATCAAATAAGATATTTAATTTATCTGTTTTGATGTGTAAAGAAAGACCATGTTTGGATTTTAAGGATTTGTTGATTGCTTTGTTTTCTAATAAGGTTGTTATTATCATATAAACACTCTCCTATTTAATTTTATTAATAATGGCGAACAACTTCAAATCGTTCCATTGTGAATGGTTGGTCGTCGTATATGTTTGCTTTTTGCTTAGCGATTTTTACTTGTTGCTCTACAGAAGTGATTCCATCTAAATTTGGAAGTAGTAATCCTGATTTACGATTTTGATAGACTATAACACCATATTTTTTAATATCTAGTTGGTCTAATGAAGTAATTGGTTCAGCAGGGAATAACACATCAACACTGTAGTGGAGATATGGTAATTCCTTTTTATTTATTGGACGAAAACGAGTATCCATAATACCGGCACTAACCGCATTATGAATAATTTCAAGGGCAATGTTTTTAGTTGTAGGATTTATTGTTCCTACACAACCACGTAGTTGGTTATGTTTATGAATAGAGACAAAAACTCCTGCTTTGTTATTGATGAGATTATCAATAAGATTAGTGGGAACTTTCATTGTCTTTTTGTTTTTTACATAATATTCAAGTGATTGTCTAGCTAAAGATACATAAGGATCTTCTGTTTGTTTAGAATGTTCTAATTTCTCTTTTTCATTATTCTCAAATATTTGATCGAACATTCGAGATTTGTCTTTATTAAGAGGTATAAATTTAGCGACTGCGTAACCTACACCAAATGGTCCTTCATGGGATAATAACTTTGGTGTAACTTGATATCCATCAAGTGCACCAGCCATCATTGTAAAAGAGTTTAATCCACATTCAGCTGCTTTTTGAATAAAGTGGGGATCAAACGTTAGAAGGTTACCGAAGTTACCGGTAGTAATTATTTCTGTTATTTTTTTATCAAAGATTGGTCCTTCTTTAGAAAGACCGTATGGACCATCTTTTTTTAATTTATGTGATAAATCACCACTAGCTACCCATACTACTTTTTTATCTTTTGGGATAACTGATTGTATTAGTTTTCCTAATTTATAGTGTTTTACTGGAGAAAGTCCAGATGGACTGATACGGATTAATTTATATGAGTTATAGTACTGGTTTATAAAATATAGTGGAACCATTGTTCCGTGATCTAAGGAAGGATTTTTGTTACCTGCGGTTCCCGCAGGTATATATTGTTTTACTGCTTCAGAAGATATTAAGTTTATTAGGGATTCGTCATAATTCACCAAAAACTTAGTTTGGGGAGCTCTAAACTGTGAAAAGTCACCACTAGCAGTGCTTTGTGGTGATATGTGAAAGTAGTCTCTATATAGTTGTGCGTGAGGAGATGAAATGATTATTGTATCGGGCTTAATTCTCGCTATGTCTTTAGCGATATTATGAAAAGCATTTACTGTATCTATTATTTTCTTTTCTTCACCTTGTCCAATACTAGGAATGATTAGTGGTGGATGGGGTACTATGTATGTAGCTACTATAGGCATTTTATAACCTCCTTATATCTTAGATGTTACCTAGATATATATTTTTTATACCGATATCATGGCCAATTTGTTTGGCCATGAGTAATGTTTTTCGTGGAGTGATGGGTGTGTTTTTCATTTTGTATGCTGGGAAGAATCTTGAAATATGCCAAACAACATTATCACCTAAAGATGTAAATATATCATTCGCTATTGATTGAATATCTTCTGGTTTATCGTTTAAACCAGGAATAAGTAATGTAGTAATCTCGATATGAATATTTGCTTTTTTCATTATCTTCATATTATCTAGTATTGTAATTGCGTCACCCAAACAATATTCCTTGTAGATACTATTAAGACCTTTATAATCAATGTTTACAGCGTCTAAATAAGGAAGTATTAATTCTAGTGTTTCTTTTGACATAAAGCCGTTTGTTACCCAAATATTTTTCAGTCCTTTTTCTTTTGCGAGTTTCATTGTGTCGTAAGCATATTCTAAAAAGATTGTTGGTTCTGAATATGTATATGATATTGAAGGACAGTTATAATGGATAGTTCTTCTGATATGTTCTTGTGGAGATATAGTGATTCCTTCAATAGGTTTACCTGGTTTTGGTCTTTGTGAAATATCGTAGTTTTGACACCATGGACACTTCATGTTGCAGCCAACAGTTGCGAAGGAGTAAGTGCTTGTACCTTGTAAGAAGTGGTATAATGGCTTTTTCTCAATAGGATCTATACTAGAAGCAATTGTTTTAGAATAGTTTAAGATATGCATTATACCGTTTTTGTTTTCTCTTACTGCGCAGATACCTCTTTGGCCATTTTGTAATATACAGTAATGATTACATACGAGGCATTTTACTTTTGAATTAGATAGCTTTTGATATAACATTGCTTCCATAATTAGCCTCTCCTTTATAAAATAAAAATCAGCATAAGCTGATTTTATTTTAAATTCATTACTTATGTTTTTATTATAACATAAGCTGTTTTTTTACTCTCTTGATATTTTTTACTTAGTATTATTATTACTCAAGTTCAGTATATCCTGAAGAGTGATAGATTCCTCTTTTGGTATATGTTGCTAAATACTGGCGACCATACGCTTCATAGTACACTTCTATTAGATATCCA
>JAOZSP010000209.1 GCA_029939615.1 Candidatus Izemoplasma sp.
TGAATGTGCAGAACAATTAAAAAATGGTCAGTGGAAACTATCAAGTTCAAAAGAAAAATTACAATTTAATGAATGTGATTCATTACAAGGATATGTTGCTAAATTATCTAATGATAAAAAACAAACAATAACTTTAATTATGAAAGAATCAACAGGTCACGAACAAAAAGAAATCTTCATACCATTGAACAAGAGGTAAAATAATGACATCATTTTTAACAGCATCAGAACAAAGAGCTAATTCACAAGATGATATCCTATTGTTCGACGAAATAACAACTATTGAAAAAGCAATCTTGGAAGCTAGTGAAGAAGATCAATATGAAACAACTGTTGCTACTTCTCCTATGACCGATACTAATTTTATACCCTCAACACTTGCAACATTAGAAACATCAATGAAATCAACAAATATGACAATTACTAGTCGTGGTTATGATTATGTTGTTGGAAACGAATACACGGTTAGAAATGGTACATCTCTTGCTTCAACATACGAACTAAACGGAATAGGTATTATTCTTGGTGGTTTAGATTATGTAATTGGAGATAGAATAAATCTAATAGGTGGCGATTCAGTTAATAGTAATATTGTTGTTTTAGAAGTTTCAACAATTAACACTACAAATGGTTTAGTTACAGGTTTAACAATTATTGATAGTGGAGAATATACTTCAATAGTTCAAGATCCAATTTATACAACAACTGATGGAAGTGGTGAAGGACTTGTAATAACAACTTCTTGGATCACTAAAACAGAAGACCTTGTTAGAATTAAAGTTACTGAAATAGATGGAAATGGAGCAATTGTTAATTACGAAGTTCTTAACAATGGAAACTATATAACTCTTCCAACTAACCCAATTGAATTAGACGGAATAATTGTTGGAGATATTACTAGTTCTACACATAACCAAAGTGTTGATTGGGAAATAATTGATGTAACTTCGGTTGATAGTAAATTTTCACTTGATAGTTTAAGACTTTTAAGAATGACACAGAATGTAGCGACAGAATATCAAACATTAATTGATTATAGAGTTGATACACCGTTTGATAATACAACAATAATCACTGATCTTAATACAAATATGAATAGAACGACGACTTTTGTAAAAGAGAATGTTAGTGATGTAATTATGTCAGCAAATATTACTTGCTTTACACACGAAGATAATGGTAATTATATGTTTGTATTAGATAAAGATGTGAATAAATTATTCAAGATTACATTACCAGAACCGTATGTTTCAAATATTTATAACAATCATATTTCATCAACTGAAATAAGAGTTGATACACAATACCCACAAACAGTAGATGCTCACTTAAATTTATCATCTGAAATTGGAATAGAATCTTACACATTACCTATCGTAGGTCAGTATTATAGATTCACACCAGATGGAATGAAGATAATTATATTAGAAAGTCTTACTGGAAACATTTATCAATATAGTTTAGCTTTCAAATACGATTTGTCTGCTATGACTCTTGATGGTTCTATTTCTTTACAAACAGCAACTCCTATGAGTTCGTTTAATTTTAGAGATGGTGGAATGAAATTAGTTTCTTGTGGAGTAAATGATTATAATTTATATTCTTTCCAACTTGCTTCTGAAAATAGCATCATAGGGATGACTGATACAACCGCTATTATTCTAACAATCAGTAATACTGTTCTAACAACACCAATAACTAATTTTATTGTAATGGATAATAGAAATAAACTATGGGTTGGTTCAAATGAAACCTTTGCTGATTATGATATAGCATTATCTGGACCACACGGAGCTACATTTGACCTAGAATGGGGTATTAAAGAGATTTCAGTTATGAATGGTGGTTTAGGGTATAAGCTCGCTCCACTGGTCGTTATTGGACAAACAGAAGACCAAGGGCAACCAAGTGCTATTTCAACTATTGAAGATACGATGGTTAATTCAATAGAAGTATTAGATGGTGGATATGGTTATATTGAAATACCTACTGTTTCACTAATTATTCAAGGACTAGCGACAGAATACTATTATGTATGGGTTGGTGTCAATGAAAGTAGTGTTAAAACTGATCAAATGAATAAAGTAATTAAGAATTTTCAAGATAAAGGATACTCAATGATACGAATATCTAATCCTGATACTACAAATACTTTTATCTGGAAAATAAACTGGTAAAATAAACTACCAAACTTCAATAAGATTGAGACCGTTCATTAGAGCGGTCTTTCTTTTTAATGGATCAGTTATAGTCCAATACTTTATCGCATAACTATAATAACTTTTCTTTCCATTCTTGGTTCTAACAGATTCTAAATCTTTTTGTTTCCATTTCTCTACAAGTTTTTGATGTTCTTTGTTTAATGGGTCATAAGGTTCTTTACCATGAGTCCAGTTTCCGTTGTATTCAATATATGTATCTGTTGATTTGATATAAAAATCACAATTAAATGGGTATAAATCACTTTTGTATTGTCTGACTATGTCATCTTTACCGAATTGCTCACATAACAAGTCATAATGTATATCTTCTGGTTTT
>JAOZSP010000046.1:0-3673 GCA_029939615.1 Candidatus Izemoplasma sp.
TCCCATTACAGTTGCTATATCTAATTCTTGAGCCATTGAAATCATCATATTCGCAGCACTAAACGATACACTAGAGCTAATCATATACCAGTTATATTCATCATATGCTTCATAATCACTTTCTATTATATAAGTAGCTGCTGAATTATCAGCTGGATTTTGTGAATGATATAAGAATTGTTCTTCAGTAATATATCCAAATATTCTAAATACTGCTCCAATATTACCACCAGTATTATATCCTAAGTCAACAACAACATTTTCAACTGTTGAAGGTAGTCCTTCCATAATAACTTTGAACTCATCAGGTGAATCAATTGTAAATCCATATAAGTAGATTACTGCTGTTTTACCATCATCAATAAGACGATGAGTAGGTAAATCAGCTTCAGCATGTGTTCCATATTTAATATCTAGTAAATCTTGAACAGCCCACATACCTTCATAGAACGAAGTCGTTCTTGAACCTAAATCGCTAAGTGAAACTCCTATTCCATAACTGGGAACATCTACATAATATCCAACAAATACATGAGATGTATGTAAATCATCTAAACCATATGCGATATCAAACATTTTGTTATATAAATCATAATCATTACCATTCATCATATATTCAAGTCGAAGTGATAAGATATCGTAATAATTTTCGACACCCCGGTCTTCTTTTAATCCATAGAAGTAATTAAAGGCTAAAGCTAAAAAGTTGTATGTAGCCAATTTAATATCAGCTGGAGCATCTTCTGCGTTTAAGCTACTTGTTCTAACGGTTTCTTGTAATAACTCATCAGCTTCATCACCACCACTAATACCAAATGTATCAATACCCCATAATTTATCACCATTATAATAAATATCATAATATACTCCACCAGCAAATAATAAATTCGCAACATGGAAAGGCATTAAGAAATTGTCTTTTGATCCATCGTTATATACTAGTAAATCAAAGTTGTAATCACCTAAAGGAATTACTACTTCTTCCCCTTCAACGTATATCGCGTCAACATAGTTTAATCCGTCTCCGTAATCACTTTCTGTTGAAGCAACATAACTTTCAAAGAAATTAAAATTATTTACAGTAAAAGTATTTTCCGTAAAATCAACTAAAGCGGTATAAGTTTCGGTATAGAATGTTCCATCAAAATCTTCCCATTCTACTTCGTATTCAATTTCTAATTGATCAGTACCAATCACAGTGAACTCAACGATATCCGACTCAATTGCACCGTCAAGCAAATCAATAAATGTTTCTATATCGATATAAGGAACAGATCCATTATCAACATAGAATATGTCAACAGCAGGATTGTCTACTACTACATATTCCTCGCTTGTACCCTCAAAAGGTAATTGAACAACTGAAGTTACAGTTGCTTCAGGATTAGGTTGAACAGTTATTACATATTCAATTAGTTCAACATAACTACCATTAATTGCACGACAAGTTAAAGTGACATCAACAGGGTCACTACCAACATGAGGATTAATTACATATCCATTGGCTAAAATGACATTAGGATGACTAGTACTCCAATAGAAATAAGTACCATTACTACCAAATCCTGGTAATGAAATTTTACTATTCACAATGCTATCTCCATCAGGAATTGATAAGGTTGCGATATCTAATGCCGCTAAATCAGCATTTGGATTTTCTGCTTCTGTTACTACTAAATTATAAGTAGCAGTTTTTTCATTCCCAGCGGCGTCACTTACTGTTAAAGTAACTGCGTAAGTTCCTTCTACTGTTAAATCTACTAAACTACTATCAACCACGATACTATCTGTTATTTGTCCATCAGTTTCGTCATTAACAGATATTCCTGCAACGTAATCAGGATCAGGGTCACCTATTGTATAAGCAACTTCACCAACACCACTAAAAACAGGCGCTGTTTCATCAGCCTCAGGTTCAGGATCAACACAGACTCCATCAACAAGTGTTTGATCAGTAGTACACACTGGATCTTTTGGTGTATCTTCACAACCAATTAATCCAATTACTAATACAAATCCAATTACTAATATATGGATTTTCTTAAAGTATTTACTCATTTTCTTCCTCCTCATTCTTTATATAAACAAATTGCCTCATTTATTCCATAAATATTTTAGCATAAACTCTCTTAAAAAAGAACATTTTTTCTTGTCAATAAACAATCTTTCTATTTAAGATAATAAATTATTATAGATATTAACTTAAAATGGCTATAAATTAACATTTAATAGTTTGAATATCAAAGAAAAAAGAAACCTAAAAATTTTAGGTTTCTTAACTAATCCTCTCTAAATTCAATCTATATCCAGTAGCATTATTATGTGTAAACAAAACAATATAATATTCTCCCGCGTTTAAAAAGAAGTCTTCTAACTCTTTTCCATTCTCACCAATTACACCCTCATACAAATATTCAAAATTACTACTATAAACACTAAACAAAATGCTTTGTTCATAAGAGCCATCGTAATAATCAAGATTATATGTTCCTGGAGCAGGAATACTAATTAAAATAATATCTTGGTCATTATCATACTCTAATTGTCCTTCAATCATTTCACCAACAAGTAATTTATAATATCCATAATAATCACCATCATCAAAGAAATTTACATGATCATCACTTTCTAAATCACTTTCAGGATAAAAGAAGCTTAACTCCTCTGTATATTCACTATATTCGATAGCGATATAATAAGACTGCATATTAATTTCCATTCCAAAATTCTCACGATAAATGTGAATCATTACATCTGAATTATCAATTTTTAAATTTGTAATTAATTCTAAATCAGTATTATATACTACAGTAAAAATTACTGGTATTTCTGGAAAAGACAGTTCAAAGCCAGAAGTAACTAGTTGTTGTAAGTCTTGGTGTAAATCATTATAATTCACCGATGTTCGGAAAACTAACTCATTATCATTATCAGAATCAATCTCGTCTTCATCATCAAAATACGTCATAATCAATTCTTCAGTTGATTCAGCAACATATATAGGATGAACAGGATAAACTCCATCAGACACACTAAAAGGCACGAATCCGCTATAATTATTATTATACATTCCAAATATCGCAACACACTCTGTAGTATACTCATTAAACCCTGAAGGATCATTTTCAGTAGAAGCCATACATTTTTTATTAATATCATTATCAATATATGCATAAGAATCAAGTGCTGTAGGATTATCATTAATTACATAAGTTAAAGATGTTTTAATTTCGACCTTGTCATAGCTTTCGATAGTTTCAAAGTGATTATCAAAATATTTGCTGATTGAATTATCATCAGCTCGGCATCCACTCAATAAGAATATCGATATAAAAGCCAAAAAGATTATTACTTTTTTCATATTACCAAACTCCTTGTTTCTACTTATTCTATAATAGCTATTTTTCAAATAAAACGCAACAAGATATTTAACAAATGATAATCATAATATATTGTTTGAATAATTTATTCATGATAAAATGAAAATAATAGAATAGTTTTTGGAGGAAAAGCATGAATGAAAACACTAGTAACATTCAGAAAAAAGCATTTTTCAGCGCAATAATAATCCTATTTTCACTATTAGTTTTAACAGGTGTATTAACATATTTTATACCAAGTGGTAGCTACGATTACGAGATAATTGATGGAATAGATACAGTTATCCCAGACT
>JAOZSP010000046.1:3683-9496 GCA_029939615.1 Candidatus Izemoplasma sp.
CGAATATACTACACAAGATAATTTAGCGTTTTACCGAATTTTAACTGCCCCTTTCGAAGTTTTGGTTAGCGATGGTAATACAATAGTCATCGCAATAATACTTTTTTTACTAATTATCGGTGGTAGCATTAAAATCTTAAATAAAATTGGAGTCATTGAACATATCATATATAAAATCATCCAACGATTTAAAAACAATAAATATCTTCTTCTATCAATGATTACTTTAATATTTATGTCAGTTGGAGCACTTGTTGGAGTTTTTGAAGAAGTAGTTCCTTTAGTACCTATTATGATTGTTTTGAGTAAGAAACTTGGATGGGATACTAAAATCGGTCTTGGAATGAGTATATTAGCCGCAGGATTTGGGTTCAGTGCTGCAATAACTAATCCATTCACTATTGGAGTAGCTCAAGGACTTGCCGGACTTCCAATCTTTAGTGGTTTGCTTTATCGACTATTAATATTTATAGTCGTTTATATCATTCTAAACAGTTTCCTAATTTTTAATGCTAAGAAAATAGATAGTAATCCATCTTTTGACGATTTCGAGTTCTCTTACAACAAACCAAATTCAAAAAGCTTGATTTGGACATCTATTTGTTTCACATTAATGATAATCAGTATTGTCTTGTCTCCTTTTGTACCGTTTTTACAAGATTATAATCTTATATTAATAGCTCTATACTTCTTGTTAGCAGGAATTGGTGCAGGATTATTAAGTGATTTGAATAATAAAGAAGCATTAAAAACATATTTTTCTGGTTCCTTAGATATGGCCCCTGGTGTAATTCTTATTATGTTAGCTACAGGAGTAAAACACTTAATAACTATTAGTGGCGTAATGGATACTATATTATATAATTTAGTTGAATCAGTTTCTAATCAATCAAATGTTATTGTAATTATAGGTTCATTTCTATTTACACTTGTTGCAAATTTCTTTATTGGTAGCGGAAGTGCAAAAGCCTTTATTATAATACCAATTTTAAACCCATTACTTGATTTATCAAATATTTCAAGACAACTTGGGGTTCTAGCTTTTCAGTTAGGAGACGGATTTAGCAATATGTTTTATCCTACAAACGCTGTACTCCTTGTCGCACTCGGACTCGGTAATTTCTCTTATGCAAAATGGTTTAAATGGACTCTATTACTACAAGTTATAATGATTGTTTTTTCAATAATATTCCTTTTAATAGGACTAAGGATGCGATACTAAATGTTTATTTACGCCAAAAATTATGAAGAATCAAAAACACAACTATTTACTAAAATAAAAGGATTAAAGAAAAAAGGATACCATATTTTTACAAGCAAGCATGTTATTGTTGATGATTTAGCTATTGACAAAGTTATTATCAAAGCAAGAAGAGAAACACTGAGTCGCCTAATTCTCAACATCGGTCTCCATGGAATAGAAGGATATGTAGGACATTCTTGTATAATGACTTTTATTGATGAATTACTTCCAACATTGAACGATAATACTGAAGTTATCTTATATCATCCATTAAATCCATATGGGATGAAAAATTATCGAAGAACAAACGAAAACAATGTTGATTTAAATCGTAACTTTTCAAGCAACAATTTTGCAAGTGAAAATCCAGGTTATGATAAAATTAAAAACTTCTTTACCCCTAAGCGATACAAAGGAAAAAAATCCGCAAATCTTAGTTTTTATTTAAGTGTTGCAAAACTTGTTACTAAATATGGTACTTCAACATTAAAAGAAGCAACCTTGTTAGGGCAAAAAACGCTTAACACAGGTGTATACTTTAGTAGTAATGAATATCAAAATTCAACCAGATATATTCTAAAAGAAATCAAAGAGAACCTGAAGGATATTAAGAAAGTTATTTGGGTAGATTTACATACTGGTTATGGAAAAAGGTATCAAATGAGTATTGTAAATTCTAAATATGAAAAAGATAGCACAAGAGATTTTATCACTAACATAAACTATCCACTAGTCTTAGGTTTAAACGGCGAAGATTTCTATGAGATTGATGGCGATATGATTGAGACAATTTATTCTACAAATAACAAACTTTCAAAACCAGTAGATCTTTTTGCAACTTGCTTTGAGTTTGGAACTTTGGGAGAACCAATATTAAAATCAATTGAAAGCTTAAAAGCGATGATATTTGAAAATTCATCACATTTCATCAATCAAAACCCTAAATTCAAAAGTTACTCTGATAAATTGATTCGTGAACAGTTTTTACCTTCAGAAGAAAAGTGGCGAATAAAAGCTTATCAAGATTTCAAACAAGCATTATCGGGAATTCTCAAATATAAAAATCTAGTTAAATAATCAAATAAAGCAAATAAAACAGACATACAATGTCTGTTTTATATTTAGTCTTCTTGTGTAAATTCTTTAATAATTCCATCAATTAAATAATCCGGCACTTCATCATAACGAACGAATTCACGTTTGAAAATACCTGTTCCTTGTGTCATTGCCTTTAAATCAATAGTATAACTAATGATTTCAGCTTCAGGTACCTCGCAAGTTATTCTTTGTTTTCCACCTGCTAAACGATCCATTCCTTGAACTTGACCACGTCGTTTATTTATATCACCCATAACATCTCCAACATATTCATCTCTAACTAAGATATCAATTTTCATAATTGGTTCTAAGATTGTTGGTTTTGCATCTTTTAGCGCATTTTTAAATGCGATAGCTGCAGCTAACTTAAATGATATTTCATTTGAATCAACTGAGTGATAAGAACCATCGAATAACACAGCTTTAATTCCTATAACCGGGAATCCAGCAAGAGGCCCTTTTTGGAAATATTCTAATAATCCTTTTTCTACAGCTGGCCAATATCCTCTCGGAACTGAACCACCGTGAATTTCTTCTGTAAACTCAAATTCACTTTCATTTGGATTAATCGGTTCAAATCTAATTTTAACAACACCAAATTGTCCAGATCCACCAGATTGTTTTTTATGACGACCTTCAGCAGAAGCTTTCTTTTTGATTGTTTCACGGTATACAATTTTCGGATCTGATTGATCAACTTCAACTTTATACATATTTTTCAGTTTTTCTAATACGAATCCAATATGAGCCATCCCTTGACCACCAATTAGTAACTGTGCAGTTTCACGATTTCGTTTATACTCAAACGAAGGATCTTCTAACCCTAATTTATGAAGAGCTGTTGAGATTTTATCTTCGTCGCGTTTGTTACGTGGATGAATTGCAGTAAAAATTGTAGCTGAAGGAATTTCAGGTCCTTCAATGATTATTGGGTTTTTAGGGTCAGCAATAGTACATCCTGTAACTATTTCATCTATTTTAGTAACAATTCCAATATCTCCAGCTACTAATCTTTCAACACTAAGTTGTTCTTTTCCTCTTAATAATGTAACTGAACCAATTTTAACAGAATTACCATTATTAGCAATCACCACTTTTTGCCCACTAGATAATGTTCCTGAAAAAACTTTTACAAAACTCAAAGTTCCCATGAATGGGTCTACTGATGTTTTAAAACAATAAGCACAGAATGGTTCATCGTTGCTTGTTGTGCGTTCAATCTTTTTCTCGGTTTTTGGTTCTTTACCTACAATAGGTTTTAAATCGTTTGGTGCTGGCATAAACTTCTCAATAATTTCTAATAAATCAATAACACCAATATCTTTTATAGCAGAACCAACTACGATTGGTTTCAAATCACCTGATAAAACACCTTTACGTAACCCAAAAACTATCTCATCACGTGTCAATTTTTCTCCACCAAAATATTTATCTAGTAGTTCTTCTGATGCTTCAGCAACACTTTCCATAATGTTTTCGCGTCTTTCACTAACAAGTTCCATTAATACTTCTGATACTTCTTTTTCAACAATTTTACCATTTTCTAAAACTCTAGTTTTCATGTCAACTAAATCAACATACCCTCTAAAACTTTCATCTTCTACAATTGGCCATAAAAACGGCACTGCTTTATTACCTAATATTCCTTTAAGTTTTTCAAGTAACCCTTCGAACTTAACATTTTCTTTATCCATTTTATTTAAGAAAATAATAGTAGGAATATTTAGTTCATTTAGATCTGATAAAACTAATGAAGTTCCGATATCAATACCTTTACTACCATCTATCATAACAACTGCACCTTTTACTACTGAAAGTGCTTGGTCTACTTCACTAATTAACTCTCTATTTCCTGGTGTATCTAAAAAGTTTATTTTGAAGTCGTTGAATTCTATAGGAATTAAAGTAGTAGAAATTGAAGATAAATGATTTTTCTCTTCTGTCAAGTAATCAGATGTTGTATTTTTAGCATCTACATTACCTTTCTTTTCTTTTGCGCCTGTTACAAAAAGTACTGATTCCATAAAAGAAGTTTTACCAGAACCAGGGGCCCCTACAACAGCTAACGCGCGTAAATGTTCAATGTCATATTGTTTCATATTATGCATTCCTCCGTTACTTATTTTTTGTATTCTTGAAAGCCTTTACTCTATTATAGCAAAAACTCTATTTTTTATGTAGGATTTTGTTAAAAATATATTAATTATCTACCTTGTTTAAAAAAAGAAATTAATTATACTTATAATTTGTAATTAATTTCTAGATTTTTTAGTGTACATTATATCCAGCTGACATAAAATTAATAATATACCAAACATTGAATATTTGATTAATTACAATCAGATTTGCTAATGGAAATAAAACCAAAATACTAAATCTAACCATTCCAGAATGTCTAGTCTTAAAGGATATAAGTTTAATAACAGTTATTATTCCTATACAAATATAATAAATGTTTGCTAAAACATGTATAGGCCATAGTTCTTCACCAGCATGAAATATCAATAAGCTAAAAATAATTGGCAACCCTAATATGTATATCAAGTCAAAAACTAAAATATCCATAGAAATCCAACTGTATTCCATATCATTATTATTACGCATATATCTTAATATCATTCCCCAAACAAAAATATATCCTCCAATAACTAATAAATACGGAAAATATGAGTAATATATAAAATCTTTTGGAATTATAAATATTGAACACACTAAAGAAATATAAGCAAGTAGAGAATACTTAGTATGTGTATTTAACGCAAAAAACATAAAATCACCTCCGATATATATGTTTAGTTAAAAGTATTATATCATCTTTTTACAAATAAAAAAAATGATATAATAGTTCATACTATTTGCATTTGATAATCATAGAAACTATAATAACAATGGTTTTATTAGGAGGATTCTTATGAGCAAACAAGAAAAACGTAGTTATATAGCATTTATTTGGCATGCATTCTTTTTAGCATTAACCATGGCCATGTTAGATTTAAACACAGTATTTCCAAAATTAATATCAACTTTAAGTTCCTCTAAATATATATTCGGTGGTTTATATTCAATATTACTTGGAGCACCTTTAATATTTAATCTAATTTTCAGTCATTTCTTAAAAAACAAAAACTATAAGAAAAAATACCTTATATTTGGGATATATATTCGTGGATTATCATTTTTAGGAATGGCAATTTTCACTTATTTCTTCTCAATATCTTACCCTGAGTTAACAATATTGAGTTTCTTCTTCTTTGTTTTCATGTTTAGTGTGAGTGCTGGGTTTGCAGGATTATCTTACTCTGATTTAATTGCCAAAACTATTTCAAAAGATAAAAGAACAACATTATACACTATTAAACAATTTTTTGGATCTTCTGCTAGTTTACTAGGTGGATTAATTATTGCTAGAATATTTTCTACAAAAATTGATTTCCCTTTAAACTATAGTATTAGTTTGATAATCGGTTTTATT
>JAOZSP010000047.1 GCA_029939615.1 Candidatus Izemoplasma sp.
AAGTGAAGGTTTAAAAGACATTCACAATGATTTAGAAGAGAAAGAATGGTTTTTAATTGCTCTAACTGATGAGTCATTATTCCATTTTAGTGCACCCCATGAAGAAGACATTTATATCGGTGGTTCAAGAGAGATAATTACAATATCTCGTGTTATTAATTACTATCAATCCGGTTCTGAAAGCACTGGTATTTTAATAATCGAAGTAGAATTGGATAATTTCTCAAAAATCAAGGAAATTACTGACCTAGGTGAAAATGGACATATTGTTATAACTGATGAAAACTATCAAACAGTATTCACTAATAAGTTAGCTTGTTCTGATAATGATTGTGACAGTATAGATTTTATGAAAGATCAAATATTAGGTGGGAATTTTGTTGATATTAATGATATTCACATGTATATGAATGTTAATACAATATCTTTGACAAGATGGCGCGTCGCGACATTTGTTAATGCCGAAGAATTAAACGACGCTAGAGATACATTGATTATTTCATTCCTTATTGCTTTTCTTGGAGCTTTAGGGATTAGTATATTAATGTCTAGTTCATTCTCAAGAAGAATAACGTCACCTATCTATAAGTTGAATGAATATATGAAAGAATTTGAACAAGGAAGTATCCATTCGCGTGTGAAAATCGAAGGACAAAAAGAACTAGTTGAATTGGGTGATTCGTTCAATGGAATGATTGATGAGATTTATGAACTTATGACAGAAGTTATGCAAGAACAAAGGGCAAAACGTAAAACTCAATTTATCGCTCTTCAAAATCAAATAAATCCTCATTTCTTGTATAACACCTTGGATTCTATCTTATATTTAAATGAGAATAATCGAAATGAAGATGTTGAGCAAATGATTGTTGCTTTAAGTAAATTCTTTAGATTAAGTATCTCAACAGAAAAGAATATTATTCCACTACGTGAAGAAATTGATCACGTTAAAAGTTATTTACTAATTCAAAAAATTAGATATCATAACCGATTCAAATATAAATTTGAAATTGATAAATCTATTCTTGATTATGAAGTATTGAAATTAGGATTACAACCACTTGTTGAGAATGCAATATATCATGGTATTGATCCTGAAGGAGACAACAATGAAATAAAAATCAGCACAAGAAAAGATGATACGAATATCTATCTAGAAGTTAAGAATAATGGATATGGTATTTCTAAAGAAGTAATTAATGGAATTTATGAAAGTTTTAATGATAAAAAAACATCAGAACACATCGGTCTAAGAAATATTTATCAAAGACTACAACTTTTTTATGGTAAAAGGGCACATGTTATAATTGAAAGCGAGATGGATGAATATACTATTGTTAAAGTAGTGTATCCTCTAAAAAGAGGTGTAGATTTATGAGAAAAAAAATAATGATAATAGTAATAGTAATAATAATGATATTACTTCTATCCTCATGTGAAAAAAATTCAACTGTTGTACCAATGATAGTATATGATTTTAATGATGAATACATTTTAAATTTCAAGGAACTAGTTAGTGAAAAATCTAAAAATATTTTAACAATAGAAACATATGATTCTCAAAATTCTCAAGTTGTTCAAAATGAAATAATTGAAGATTTAGGAGAAGTGCCATTATACATCATTAACCTTGTAGATCGTTTAAGTGCTTATACTATAATTGAGAAAGCCAAAATGACTAACACACCAATAATATTTTTCAACCGTGAACCACTACACCGCGATTTACTGAAAATGGATAATGCATATTATGTCGGAGCAAATGCTATAAGTAGTGCAGTCTTGCAAGCAGAAATTGTTATGGATATCTTTGGAAATAATCCACAAGACTTAAATGAAAGAGATTTAAATGATGATAACAAAATCCAAGCAATCATCCTAAAAGGTCAAGTTGGACATCAAGATGCTGAATTAAGAACCGAATATGTAGTTAAAGAAATTGAAAGAAATGGTTATTTATTAGATGTTCTTGAAATTAGGATTGCAAATTTTGATAAAAGAACTGCGTACAATGAAATGAAGTTATTAATTGATGAATATGGAGATCAAATAGAAGTTGTAATTGCAAATAATGATTCAATGGCCATTGGAGCTTTAGAAGCACTCATTGATGAAGACTACTTCTATGATTTAAATGGGACGGGGCGTATTGATAGAGATATTGATGACTGGATTCCAATTGTTGGTATCGATGGTCTCGAAGAAACACTTGAACTAGTTGATGATGGATTTTTATATGGTACCGTTACAATCGACATTGAAATGATGGCTCGTGCAATTGTTGCTTTAGCAAATGCTATTATTAATAACAATGATTTTTCATCACTATCTTTCACTTTAGTTGATGATAGATATATTTGGATTGAGTATCACAAGTATACTTTGAGTACAAATTAATTTTCGAATAGTAAAAAAACACAAACAAAAAATAAGAATTCACATTGTTTGTGTTTCTTTTTTTTGATAAAATGAAAACGCTTATATCGTATTGTGATTCTAATATATTTCAAACGAGGTGATTTTATTGAACCAAGAAAACATATTGGTTATGAATTCGATTACTAAATCCTTTCCAGGTGTTAAAGCCCTAGACGAAGTTCATATCGAGGTAAAAAAAGGAGAAATACACTTTATCGTAGGTGAGAATGGAGCTGGAAAGTCGACATTGATGAAAGTTCTTAGTGGAATTTACCCCTATGGTAACTACGATGGTGATATTATATTTGATGGTAAAATCAAACAATTCCATAATATTAAACAGTCAGTTCATGATGGAATTGTAATTATCAATCAAGAACTTGCTTTATTTCCAAACTTAACAGTATATGAAAATGTCTTTGTTGGACATGAAATAAGTAAAGGTTCTTTAATGGATTGGGATGAAACAAAAAAACAAGCAAAAAAATATCTTGATATGGTTGGTTTAGATGTAGATATATATCGTTATGTTAGTAGTTTAGGTGTTGGTAAACAGCAATTGATAGAAATTGCTAAAGCTTTAAGTCAAAATGTTAAACTTTTAATATTAGATGAACCAACAGCCGCTTTAAATGAGAACGATTCTGCAAATCTATTAAAATTATTAGTTGACCTTAAAAAACAAGGAATTACTTCAATTATGATTTCTCATAAATTGAAGGAAGTTGAAGCTATAGCCGACTCATTAACAGTACTACGTGATGGTAAAACAATAATCAGAATGGAAAGAAAAAACATTAATGAACAGGAAATCATAAAAAATATGGTTGGTCGTGAAATTGATGATATCTTCCCTAAACGTCCTATTTATAAAAAACAGGAAGTAGTATTAGAAACAGTTCACTTAAACTCATATGATAAATCAGTTAATAGATATATTGTTAATGATTCAAATATAAAATTGAGAAAAGGTGAAGTAGTTGGAATTGCTGGATTAATGGGAGCTGGACGAACCGAACTTGCACATTCAATTTTTGGTAATCCCAAAAACTATAAAATTAGTGGCAAAGTAATTGTTCATGGTAAAATATTAAATCTTGGACATCCAAAAAATGCAATTGCTGCTGGAATAGCTTATGTTTCTGAGGATAGAAAATCAGACGGATTAATTCTTGATGAACCAATCACACAAAACATCACTATTTCCAATCTTAAAAAAATATCTAATTCAGGAATCATTGATTTCTTCAAACAAAATCAATATGCAGAAAAATATATAAAAGATATCGGGGTAAGAACCCCTTCGATATTACAACATGTTAAAAACCTAAGTGGTGGTAACCAACAAAAAGTGCAAGTCGCTAAATGGTTATTTGCTGAACCGAAAATTTTGATATTAGATGAACCAACTCGAGGTATTGATGTTGGTGCAAAATATGAAATATATACAATAATCAATGATTTAGTTGCACATGGAATGAGTATTTTAATTATTTCTTCTGAACTACCAGAGATTTTGGGTATGTGTGACCGTATCTATGTTATTGCTGAAGGTATTCAAACTGCTGAATTCAATATCAAAGATGCGACTGCTGAAAAGATTATGGAAAGTGCAACAGTATAGGAGGATATAATATGAGTACATTAAAACAATTCGGGTGGAAAATCCAAAAATACTTTTTAACATTAATGTCAATGTTTAGAACAAATATCCGTGAATATGGAATGTTTATAGCATTAATTGTAATCTTCATTATCTTTAGTTTTATGACTGATTGGATTTTCTTAGGAGCAATCAACTTTACAAATTTATTAAATCAAACTGCATATGTTAGTGTGTTGGCGGTAGGGATGACATTGGTTATTGTTGCAAGACATATCGATTTATCAGTTGGTTATATTGGAGCTTTCTTAGGAGCTTATGTAGTAGTCTCTGTAGAAAACGGATTCTTCTTAACAAAAATATTAACAGCGATTCCTGGTGTAGACGGAACTCATTGGTTAATCGTAGTTGCCGCATTATTAGTTGCACTGATTATCACAGTTTTTGTAGGTATAATTAAAGGGGCTTTGGTAGCGAAAATTAAAGTTCCTGCATTTGTTGTAACATTAGCTGGAATGTTTATTTTTAAAGGCTTATTAATGTTTCAAACAAATAATGGTACAATTCCTACAACAAATAACTTCTTTAAACAACTTGGTATTGGTTATTTACCAACTTGGGAAGTTGGAGGATATGATTTTATCACCTTGATTATTGGTATAGTTATTATTGGTGTATTAATCTTTAATGGTTCGAGAACAAGAAATAAAAACAATATGTTAAAGATTCCAAATGAGAAAATCGAGATTTACATTACAAAACTAGTCTTAATGATTTCGGTAGTAGGTTATTTAGCTTATACATTCTCATCATTTAGAGGGATTTCATACTTATTGTTAGTTACAGCTATTGTTGTTTCAGTCTATCATTTTATGACAACTAAAACAACGCTAGGTAGAAGAATATATGCTGTTGGGGGAAATCCTGATGCAGCAGAATTATCTGGTATAAGTGTTGAAAAAATTACAATAATAATATTTATCTCTATGGGTATTTTAGCATTAATCAGTGGAGTTATGTTTGTATCTAGATTACAAAGTGCTTCACCAAACTATGGACCATTCTGGGAATTATATGCAATCGCTGCTGCTTTCATTGGTGGTACAAGTGCTGCCGGTGGTGTTGGTAAAGTAGTAAACGCCGTAGTTGGATCTATTGTAATTATGTCACTTAAAAATGGTATGGCATTATCTGGTGTTGATGCAAACTTAGAACCTATCATCTTAGGTGGAGTATTACTATTAGCTGTTGTATTTGATATCTTTACACGTAATGTGCGTCCGATAGACTATATTGGAATTCATTTTGCCAAAAAGAAATTTGGTCCACAATTAAAAGAAACTCAATTGTTATTCACGAAAGCAAAACTAGAATTAAAAGAAGCAAAAAGAGAAAATAAAGAAAATGTTATCGATTACGAATACAAACTTACAAATGCTCAAGGAGCACTAAATAAAGTTAAAGATCTTATTCGCACATCAAAAGAAAAGGATTTTATAATAGAATAATTTAGGTATTTAGTACGAAAAGTACTTTATAATAATAAGAAGCAAAGAAGCAAAGAAACAAAAAAATAAAAAATAGAAGGAGAATTTTATGAAAAAATTTATTAGTTTAGTTTTAATCACTGTATTAGTTATCTCTTTAGCATCATGTGGTGGATCAAGCAAAATCAAAATTGGTGTTGTTTTACCAGATGCATCTGAAGAAAGATGGGCAAACCAAGATGGTGCGTTTTTCAAAGAAGAATTAGACGCTCTAGGTGAAGGTTACGAGTATGAAATTTTATTCTCTGAAGGTGACGAAGCAAAAGAAAAAACTAATGTAGAAGCTTTAATCGCTAAAGGTGCTCAAGTTATCATTATCACTACTGAAGGTTCTGGTGCTGGAGCTGTTCAAGCTGCACATGAAGCTGACGTTACTTTAATCGCGCATGACCGTATGGCAAAAACTGCTGACGACGCTGCAGATTACTATACTACTTTCAATAGTTGGAATGTAGGTAAAGCTATGGGTAATCATTTAGTTACTGAAGCTACTGCAAACGGATGTACTGCAGCTGCTCCATGTGATTTAGCAATCTTCTCAGGACGTACTGCTGACTGGCCAAATGCTACTTACTTCTTTGGTGGAGCTATGGAAGAAATCATACCTGCATTAGATATATTCACAATCGTTAATGTATCAGATGATTTCTCAAGTTTATCACAACCAACAGAAACTAGTTTTGATAAAGCTGCTTTACAAGCTGCAATGAACTCTGTAGATACAGACTGGAATGCAGAAACTGCTGGAACTAAAGCTGAAGCTGTAGTTGCACATATCGAAGCTAATGTTACTCAATCATCAGATGTTTATGTATTAGCACCTAACGATGATACTTCAACTGCAATTCGTCAAAAATTTGCAGAATTAAGTACAGAATACACTAACTATTATACTACTGGTCAAGATGCTGCTAATATTACATTAGCTTCACTAATGGGAGATCCTATTAAAGGTAAAGGAACTCAAACTATGACAGTATTTAAAGACGTTTCTAAATTAGTTGCTGATAGTGTTAAAATCGCTAAAAACGTTGTTGATGGTATTGATGGATTAACTGGATTAACTTCTGGTCCTTCAATTGATGGAGCAAAAACTGCTTACTCACCAATTGATACATTAACAATAGACACAAAACAAAATACATATGATTTAATTTTCAAAACAGGTTACAAAGACAAAACAGATGCTACATTCAGTAATATCGATTTTACTCCATACGAATAAACATTTACAAATCCTCTTATAAGTATAAGGCACTCCAAAGTTTTGGAGTGCCTTATACTATTTTATAGGAAAGTATTAAGTTAAAAAGGCGGTTTTAAGATGAAAATTAGATATGCTATGGTCGGCGGAGACCTAGGTGCTTTTATTGGAGAAATCCACCGAAAAGCAATAAATCTTGCTGATGATGTTAAACTTGTTAGTGGTTGTTTTAGTCGTGATTATAACAAAAACAAGCAAACAGGTGAACACTACTTTATAGATGCTTCACGTATCTATAAAGATTACAAAACAATGGCTTTAGAAGAAGCTAAGAAAGAAGACAGACCTGACTTCATTGTTATTGTGACACCAAATAATACTCATTATAGTATTGCAAAAATATTTATGTTAAATGGGTTCAATATTGTTTGTGAAAAACCGTTGTGCTTCACAGTTTTAGAAGCACTCGAACTAGAAAAAATAGCCAAAGAGAATAACATCTTGTTTGGTGTTACATATACTTATACAGGATACTCAATGGTCAAGTATATGCAGCAATTAATTAAAGATGATAAAATCGGCAATATATTACAAGTATATGCTGAATACCCTCAAGATTGGTTAATTAGTGCTTTAAACAATGAAATATCAGGACCAGGACTAGAAATTTGGCGAATGAACAAAGAATTTTCCGGTATAACAAATGCAGTGGGTGATATTGGAACTCATATAGAACAAACTGTAAAATATGTTACCGGACTAAAAATAAAAAGATTATTAGCTATTGTTAATCGTTTTGGATATGATTTAGATCTAAATGCTAATATACTTGTAGAATACAATAATGGAGTAATAGGTAATTATTGGTGTAGCCAAATAGCCTTAGGACACCCAAATGGATTTAAAATTAGGGTCTATGGAAATAAAGGTTCTTTAACTTGGTTCCAAGAAACACCAGATTACTTAGAATTCGCAAATGCTGACGGTATAAAATCAAAACTTATTCGTGGTGCTAGCTATGTATATGGGAATTGCCTAAATGTTAATAAAACCCCAAAAGGACATCCCGAAGGCTATCATGAAGCATTTGCTAATATTTACAAAACATATGTAAAAGCATTAAGAAAGCAAAAAAATAATCAAACATTGTTACCCGAAGATCTTGATTTTCCTAATATTACTGATGGAGTTGAGGGAGTTAAATTCATTCACGCTGTAATAAAGAGTGATAAAGATGATTCTGTTTGGATAAATCTTTAATAAACGACATAAATCATGTGATTTTATGTTAAGAGAAAACAACGCTAAGATAAGTAAACGACTATTCATATATTTCGTTATTTAGTGTATCCCTTTACTATCTACATTCAAGAAAGGTATTAATATCTATACCCAATATAAAAGACCAATATATTAGTTCAATTAATATATTGGTCTTTTCTTTTATACTTGGTACATCTTCATTGCCTCTTGCAAAGACACTTTAGTAAGTCTACGTTTTGCTGCAAATGCTCCAGCATTGAAAATGGTTAAATAGATAACAACACTTAATACCGCGTGCCACCACTCAAACCTAAGTGGCATTAAGATACTATAGAACTGTCCCATATAAATCTCCATAATATAAAAACTGGCAATTGCTATTGGGATGCATATAACAAATATTATTACCCCGTATAAACTATATCCTCCTAAAATCATTTTATTGATTTCACGGTCATTAAATCCGATTACTTTAAATAATGAAATATTATAGAAGTTATCTTCAATCGTCATAACTGTTAAAATAAAAATTATTATTCCTCCAATAATGATTGAAGATATTACCATTATGGAAATAAACAAACTAAAGAATTCTTGCATAGAGTCTGCTTGTTTAATTATATCCTCAGTACTAAGAACAACTAAATAATCATCACTATTCAACTCTGTTTCAGAGTATACAACATTATAAAAGTCAGGTGTATCAGTTAATAATTCTGATAATTCAGTTATCTCAACATATGCTTTTGTACCACTATACTCATAAGATATTGAAATAATTTCTAGTTCAAGTGATTCATCTCCAGTTTCTAAAGTTACAACATCTCCAACTTTAAAACCTTTTAATATTCTTAATGATTCTGTTATTACTAATCCATCATTTAGATCACTCGTGATTTTATCACCTTTTTTATTAATTAGCGGATGTAAAACCGAAGATGAGTTTAATCCTGTTAAGATAATATCTTCATCATCTAGTAAAGCACTTGGTAATTCAATTACTTTTTCCATCGTTCCCGATACTTCACAAGGTTCTATATAGTCGCAATACCCAATATATTCATGATGAGTATTATCATAATAGTCGTAAACCATACGATCAAACATACCATTCATTGAAAAACTAAATAAGATTAGAAATGCCGCATAGAACATTCCAAATAAGAAAACAGTAAATTTAACAATATTACGATAAAGTAATAAATGTTTTAACTTAGAGGTAATCTTAAATCCTTTTAAGTATTTTACTACTCGTTTAGTAATAAAATTACTACTTGAAGTAACCTCAGGATTTAATAAAACAACTGGCTTCTGATTTAATAATCTTCTTACAACAAAGAAACTTAAACCTAAT
>JAOZSP010000048.1 GCA_029939615.1 Candidatus Izemoplasma sp.
TAGAACACTTTTTATCTGATATACACGGAGAATACGATACATTCAACCATTTTATCAAAAATGGTTCTGGTGTTATACGAGATAAAATTGATTTGTTTTTCTCTAGTTTACCAATAGATGAAAAGAATCAACTAGCATTTTTTATCTATTATCCTAAACAAATGATAAAAAAATACGAAGAAACTTTAAAACCAACTGAATATCCTGTTTTTTTACGTAATAAACTTCTTAATCTAATTAGATTGTCAAAATATATGTCAAAAAAGTACACAAAAAGTAAGATTCGAAAAAGCTTACCAGCTTCTTTTGCATATATTATTCAAGAACTAATATATGAAAGCAGTTCAAATTTAGATAAAACAAGATACTATGATTCTATATTAGATGCTATCTTTAAAACAAAAAGAGAAAAAAACTTTTTAATTGAACTTGCCAGATTTATTCAACGTCTAACTATTGATAGACTACACATTGTTGGTGACATTTTTGATCGTGGACCTAGCGCACATCTTGTAATCAACAAAATGATGAACTACCATTCAATCGATATTGAATGGGGAAATCATGATGTCTTATGGATGGGAGCTGCTTCAGGTAGTAAATTAGCTATTTGTAATGTCTTAAGAAATAGCGCAAAATACAATACACTAGACACCTTAGAAGAAGGATACGGTATAAACTTATTACCTCTTGCTGCATTTGCAACGAAATTTTACGGTGATGATACCTGCGATATCTTTATTCCGAAAACATTAAGTACAATCGACACAGATAAACAACAGTTAGTTGCGAAAATTCATAAAGCTATCACAATTATGCAGTTTAAATTAGAAGAGAAAGTGTTTAAGAGAAACCCTAAATTTAATTTGAATAATCACCTTCATCTCCATCAAATTGATTATGATAAAAACACTATCTCCATAAACGGGAAAAACCATCCTCTTAAAGACTCAAATTTCCCAACAATCGATCCTTTAGATCCTTATAAATTAATTAAAGAAGAAAAAGAAGTTTTAAATCAATTAAAAAATGCATTTTTAAACAATGATTTATTACAAAGACATATCAGTTTTCTAGTTCAAAAAGGTCAGATGCACCTAATATATAATCATAATCTTCTTTTCCATGGTTGTATTCCTCTAAATAAAGATGGAAGTTTCTCATCTGTTGAAATTGATGGAACATATCAAAGTGGAAAAGCTCTTTTTGAAGCTCTCGATAAGAAGGTTAGAACAAGTTATATAAATAGATACAATTCTAAAAATTATGATATTGATTATTTTATTTTCTTATGGCAAGGTGAAAATTCACCTCTCTTTGGTAAAAAAGAAATGAAAACATTTGAAAGATATTTCATAAAAGACAAAGCAACTCACAAAGAAGAGAAAAACAACTATTTTAAACTGCGAGAAAACAAAAACGTTTTAGAAAAAATCTATGAAGAATTTTCGATTGATTTTGAAACTTCTAAAATTATTAATGGTCACGTTCCAGTTGATATATCAACTGGTGAAAACCCTGTAAAGGCTGATGGGAAAATTTACGCAATTGACGGAGGAATGAGTAAACAGTATAGTGCTAAAATAGGTATTGGTGGTTATACTCTTGTTGCCGACTCATACAAAATATTCCTAATATCTCATGATCGCTTCCCCTCTGTAGAAAAACTAATTGAAGATGAAGAAGATATTATTAGTCTTGTGAGAAGTGAAGAAGTAAATATTGATAGACAATATGTATACAGTACTGATAAAGGAGAAAAAATTCAGAATGAGATTGATGATTTATATAAATTATTAGAAGCATACAGAAATGGTGTTATAAAAGAAGGTAAACGCAAATAAAAAACGGCATAGATTATGCCGTTTTTTAGTCTTTAATACAAATCGCAATTGCGTAATTTCTTGAATGTGAAATACTCACACTTATCTTATCATTCGGTCTATATTTAGAAGTTATATATGGTGCACCTAATTCATCGTTTAGTATTACTACATCTGTAAAGTTTAGAGGTTCATCAAATCTTTTATATACCTTAGTATACGCTTCCTTAGCTGCAAATCTACCTGCTAAATAGGCGATTTTTCTTTCCGCGTTCTTTATTCTATCATATCTTACTAGTTCATCTATACTTAATATTCTTTTTACAAATCGCTCGCTTAATCGCTCTTTAATCTCTTCAAATTCAACAATGTCTATTCCAATATTCTTACTCATGTAAATTGTCCATTATCTGAGTAGCTAACTCGTTAATGTTTCTAAAGCGATGATTTAAAGCCGATTTAGATATTGTTTTATTAAAGATATCATAACTATGATAAGACAACTCTTTAAGCGATGATTCAGGATATTGTTTTCTTAATTCAATGGCTTCCCTCATACTTTTAGGAAGTCTTGATACATCTGTCATATTTTCTAGTATACTAATACTTCTTAACTGGTTATTAGCAGCATGCAATGTTTTATTTTGATTAGCTATGTCCATATTCATTACTCTTGTAATCGAGTTGACAAAATCACGTTTTATTCTTTCGTCTTCAAAGGTGAATAAAGCACTTATTGCTCCCGCAACTCTTAAGAAATCAGCTATTTTTTCAGATTCTTTAATATAAGAGATAAATCCTCTTTTTCTCTTTAATGTTTTAGCGTTTAAATAAAAGAAGTTTAGTAACTCTGTTATATTTATTGCATCTTGTTCGTTAGAACTATGAATTTCTAGATGATAACTACTTGATTTAGGAGAATTAATTGATCCACTTGCTAAAAACACTCCTCTTAAATACGATCTTTTACAACATTCCTTTATTAATAATGGTTCTTCTAAAATATTATCAATCGGAGTCATTAAGGTAAGTTCATTAATAATTTTACTTGCACTATCTCTAATTTTTATTATATACATATCCTGTTTTTTCAATTTCATTTGCTTCTTAGAAATAATGTCTACTCCAACGTGATATAGATCTTTCACACTTTTAATTACTTTTCTAGCTACACCAATATTAGTAGTGTGAAATTCAACACTAAGACCTTCACTAGATATACTAATATTTCCATTAATTCTTAATAGAGCAGATAATTCTGCCAAAATACAGCATTCATCTGCTTTAAGACTTAATAATTCACTTTTTGTATCAAACGCAAAACTCATAAAATCACACCTTATTTTAATAACTTATTATATCAAATGATATTGTAAAAGTCTATTTAAAAAAGAATAGGAAAAATTCCTATTCTTTATAATTTATTTGACTTTTCTAAGTATTTTGCTACTTCAACAGCAGCGATACTTCCGTCGCTAGCTGCGGTAATAATTTGACGCAAATCTTTCTCAATAACATCTCCAATTGCGAAGATACCAGGAATTCTTGTTTCCATTTTTGTATTTACTTCAATATATCCCCATTTATTAGTTATATCTAAATCTTTTACAAATGATGTTTCCGGAATTTGTCCAATAAAAACAAAAGCACCTTCTACTTCTAAATTTGTTTCCTCTTTTGTTTCAACATTTCTTAAAGTTATACTTGTTAATTGCTGATCACCATTAAACGATACAATTTCATAACCAAGCATAAAGTCCATTTTACCTGTTTCTTTAGCATCTTCTACCGCTTTAGCGTCAGCTTGTAAAGTTGGTAATATATTTATAACAGTAATATGTTTAACTGTCTTAGTTAAGAATATAGCTTCTTCAATCGCACTATTTCCTCCACCAATCACAGCAATATCTAAGTCCTTAAAGAATGCACCATCACAAACAGCACACCAACTAACACCACGGCCAGTAAGTTTTCCTTCACCTGGAGCTTTTGTTCCTCTAGGAATAGTTCCTGTACCTATAATTACAGCACCTGTTTCAAAAACGTCACCACTTGTTGTATGAACTTCTTTTGTTTTACCGTTATCAACAATCTTTGAAACATCTCCATAACGGTATTCAACACCAAGTTCTTGGGTATGGTTAAACATTTTATCACTTAAATCAAACCCACTAACTTTACCAAACCCTGTATAGTTTTCTACTTCCCAAGTAGTCATCATTTTCCCACCAGGAGCACCTTTTTCTAACATCATTGTTTTCAAATTTGATCTTTGTGTATATATTGCAGCTGTCATTCCACCTGGACCAGCACCAATAATAATTACATCAAATTTTTCTTTCTTACTTGTTTCTATATTTGTTTTATTAATATCAAACATTTTAATCACCTCAAAATATATTATAGATTATTTTCAACTAATTGTTCAGCGTTTTGCTTTTTTAGTTCTTCAACGACTACATGGTATTTTTTCTGTTTGAATACTGTTCTTGTTAATATCAAGAATATAATCCCTCCAGCAATCATTAATAAGCTAGTTATTTGTGCTGCTCTTAATCCTGTATTTCCAATATATAGACTATCTGTTCTCATTGCCTCGATAAAGAATCTACCAACTGAGTACCAAATCATATAAAACGCAAATAAATCTCCTAGACGAGTAAGTTTTATTTTCCTCAAAACCATCATTATTATAAACCCTGAAAGATTCCATAAAGATTCATAAAGGAATGTTGGGTGATAGTAGTTTAGTCCTGCTCCGCCTGTTTTTGGAATCAAATACATATTATCTACTATAAATTTCGGTAGATGTAAAGTATCTGCTAGAAAAGCTCTTTGATTATCTAGAGAAAGAATAGCGTCACCGTTCATTGTTCCACCAATAACTCCACCATGAGCTTCATGATTAAAGAAATTCCCCCATCTTCCCATTGCTTGAGCTATCATAAATCCTGGAGCTATTAAATCAAATGTAGCAAAAACATTAATTTTTTTCCATTTTGTATAAAAATAAGCACTAACAAAAGCAAATAAAACACCACCGTGGATTGCTAATCCTCCTTTTGATATATCAACCATCGCTATTACATTTTCAGTAAATGTTCCGCTAGTATATCTTTCTAATTCGAAAGCTATATACCATAATCTTGTTCCTATAATTGAAATCGGTACTACTATTAAAACTCCGTCAATAATAATGTCTGAATAGATACCTAGTTTTTTACCTTCTCTAATACCAAGTAAAAAAGCAACTACTATTCCTGACATAATCATGAAACTGTATTTAGTCCATGTCATAAATCCCAAGTCTAAAAATATATCTGATATATGTACTATCTCGTCATGTGGATACATAAAAATTCCTCTATTCTTCTAATTTATTTTTCCTTAATAATTCTTCATCTAATGCTTGAGTAAACTCTAAAGCAGCATTTTCACCAAGATACTTTATTCTAGCATTAACAGCAGCAACTTCTACTAAAGATGCAACATTTCTTCCTTCACTAATAGGTATTTTAATATGATGAACATCTGTATCAAAAAACTTAATTGTGTTATGATCTAGCCCTAAACGATCGTAATCAGATTTTTGATCCCATTGTTCTAAATCTATTACTAACATAATTTTTTTGTTTTCTTTAAAAGCCTTTGCTCCAAAAAGTTTTACAATATTTACAATTCCAATTCCTCGAATCTCTAAATATTTTCGTAAAAGTTCAGGTGCTTCTCCAATAATTACTCCTGGCTCTCTTTGATATACATCAACACGATCATCAGCTACTAATTGATGTCCTCTTCTAACTAATTCAAGAGCTACTTCACTTTTTCCTAGGCCACTTTTTCCTCTAATTAGTACTCCAATACCACTAATATCAACAAGTGTTCCATGTAAACTTTTTCTTTCTGATATTTTTCCATTTAAATATTGATATAAACTACTAATTAACGCCGATGTTTTCTTCGTTGATTTAGCTATTGGGATACCATACTCGCTACCCTTACGGATAAATACTTCTGGTATAGTAGCATTCTTAGAAAAAATAAACATTGGCGGTTTCTTTTGAAATAACATATCAACTCTTATTTCTTGATCTTGTTCGTTTAGCCACCAAAAAAAGGCAATTTCTTTACTCCCTAATACTTGAATTCTATCAAACTCATAAAAGTCGAATAACCCAGCTAACTCAATACCTGGTCTTGAAACTTGTGCTTTAGTTACTTCGTTATTTAGACCTTTATCTCCCGTTATTACTTCAAATTTAAAATCTTTTACTACCTCATTAATTATTAGAGACACTAATTATCACCCCATATTACGACTTCTAAAATAATTTCTTAACAATTGTGAAAAAAGATATCTTGTCAATGTAAAAATTAAGACAAAGAAAGCCAATAACGTTCCATTAACAAAATTAAATGTTCTAACAAATACATATTGATCTAATATATAAAATATTAATAAATATCCAAAAAAGAAAATAGTTCCAAATGATTTTAATACAAGTGGAAATTGTCTCATTAGAATATAAGTCTTATATAATTCTTCGAAAACACTATAAACAAGCATTAAAGCAGCAACATATATAATATCTTTGTAATTAGCAAAGTTAAATAACTCAATTACAAAAAAAGCAAAAGTAAAATTCAAAATAAAGTTAAATACTAAATTAATATATCTATTATGATGAAAAACCCCACCAAATTCAATAGCAATTAAACGCTGGCGTGGTTGTTCTTGTTTTTCTTTTTGTAATTTCTCAATTTTCTTAATAACTTTTTTTAATTCTTCCAACTCTTCAAGTTCTTTTAAATCCTCTTCAGAGTTATCTTTCTTTGGCTCTTGTT
This sequence comes from Candidatus Izemoplasma sp., assembly GCA_029939615.1. GTDB lineage: Bacteria > Bacillota_I > Bacilli_A > Izemoplasmatales > Izemoplasmataceae > Xianfuyuplasma. The sequence goes on from JAOZSP010000048.1 coordinate 6,669, forward strand.
CCATAATTATACCTCTAATACTTTTTTAAGATATTCCCCTGTAAAACTATTTTCGTTTTGTGAGATTTCTTCTGGTGTCCCAGTTGCAATAACAGTTCCCCCCATATCTCCACCTTCTGGTCCTAAATCAATAATATGATCAGCAACTTTTATTACATCGAGGTTATGTTCTATTATAACAACTGTTGCTCCTAAATCAACTATATGTTGAATAACTTTTAATAACCTTTTTACATCATCACTATGCAACCCTGTAGTTGGTTCATCTAAGATATATAAAGTGTCTTTAGATATTCTCTTATGTAGTTCTTTAGCTAGTTTTACACGTTGTGCTTCTCCCCCACTTAGGGTTGTTGCAGGTTGTCCTAGTTTTAAATACCCTAATCCAACATCATTAAGTGTTTGTAATTTATTCTTAGCTTTAGGGATATTTTTGAAAAACACTACTGCTTCCTCGATTGTCATTTGAAGAACATCACTTATGTTCTTCCCTTTATATTTAACTTCCAATGTTTCATTATTATAACGTTTTGCGCCACACACTTCACAGGGAACATATACATCAGGTAAGAAATGCATTTCAATTTTTATAAGTCCATCTCCATTACATGTTTCACATCTTCCGCCTTTAACATTAAAGCTAAAACGACCTTTTTTATATCCTCTTATTTTTGCTTCATTAGTTAACGCAAAAATATCTCTGATATTATCAAATACTCCAGTATAAGTAGCTGGATTACTACGAGGAGTTCTACCAATAGGAGATTGATCAATATTAATTATTTTCTCAAAGTTATCTACTCCAAGTAATTGATCAAAATCGCCTTCTCTTTTCTTTTTACGATATATTTTATTTGATAAACCTTTATATAAACATTCATTTATTAAGCTAGATTTACCACTACCACTAACACCTGTAATAACGTTTAGTACTCCTTTAGGGATTAGAACATTAATATTCTTTAGATTGTTTTGACGTGCTCCTTTTATCTCTATATAACCATTATCATGATCTCTTCTCGAAGAAGGAACATCTATTTTTAAACGGCCTGAAAGGTATTTCCCAGTAATACTGTTTTTATCTCTTAAAATTTGTTTAATAGTACCTTGGAAAGTAACTTCTCCACCTAATAATCCTGCCCCTGGACCAATATCAATTATTTGATCCGCTTGAAACATTGTTTCTTCATCGTGTTCTACTACAAGCAACGTATTTCCTAAGTCACGCATTTTCTTTAAAGTACTTATCAATCTGTGATTATCTCTTTGATGTAAGCCGATACTCGGCTCATCCAACACATAAAGAACACCTGTTAGTTGTGATCCTATTTGTGTTGCGAGTCTTATTCGTTGGCTTTCTCCACCACTTAAAGTTGCTGCTTGTCTTGATAATGTTAAATAGTTTAATCCAACGTTATTCAAAAAACTTAATCTTTCAATTATCTCTTTTAAAACCATCTCACTTATTTTCTTATCTGTACTATTTAATTCAATATTTTCAAGAAATTGAACAGTGTCTTTAATTGACATATCAGTTAGAGAAATAATATCAATTCCTCCTACTTTTACACTTAATGCTTTTTCATTTAGTTTCTTACCATGACATACAGGACACTTTATTTCAGCCATATATCCATCTATCCAGTCACGCATAAAACGAGAAGATGTTTCCATATATCTTCTTTCTAAGTTATTGATAATTCCTTCATATTTTGCGGTATTTTGATGACGATAACCATCTTTTTTACTACCACCAAACTTAAATAAAATTTGTTCTTTGGTTCCATATAAAAAGATATCTAAATCGTTTGAATCCATGTCTTTTACAGGAGTATTAATGTTTATTCCATAATGTTTAGCTACTTGTCTTATCATACTGAAACCGTATGTATCAGTATTTTGCCATCCTTTAACTGCTCCACCTTCTAATGAAAGTTCTCTATCAGGAATTAGTATATTAGGATCAATTTTTCTTTTATGTCCTAGTCCGTTACATTCAGAACAAGCACCGTATGGAGCATTAAATGAAAATAATCGTGGTTCTAAACTACCGATACTAAAATCACATTTTGGACAAGCATAGTGTTCGCTAAATATGTGTTCTTCATTATTAATTAGAACAACTACTTTTCCTTCACCTCTTCTTGCGGCTGTTTCTAAACTATCATATAGTCTACTTCTTACTCCGTCTTTTATTTTCAATCTATCTACAACTGCTTCTAATGTATGTCTTTTGTTTTTTTCTAAGTTAATATCGTCATCTAAATCATATATTTCCTTATTAATTCTTACTCTAACAAATCCGTCTTTTTGAAGTTGTTCTAAGGTTTTAACATGTGTCCCTTTTCTTTGTTTAACTAAAGGAGCTAAAATTATTACTCTTCCTTCAGAAACTTCTAATACTTTAGTTGTCATTTCTTCAATTGTTTGTCCTGTAATCTCGATGCCATGTTTAGGGCATATCGGTTTACCAATACGAGCATAAAGAAGACGTAAATAATCATATATTTCCGTTACTGTCCCGACTGTACTTCTTGGGTTTTTTGATGTCGTTTTCTGATCGATGCTTATAGCTGGGCTTAGACCTTCAATACTTTCAACATCAGGTTTTTCCATGTTACCTAAAAATTGTCGAGCATATGCACTAAGGCTTTCGACGTATCTTCTTTGTCCTTCTTTATATATTGTATCAAATGCTAAAGAAGACTTACCAC
>JAOZSP010000049.1 GCA_029939615.1 Candidatus Izemoplasma sp.
AGCTTGCCCAATATTCCCAAATTCACCAACAACACTTGAAATATTAATTATTGATCCTCCACCATTTACTTCCATATGAGGTCCAATATATCTTACTAAATTAAATATTCCCTTTAAATTAACATCCATTACTAAGTTCCATTGCTCATCTGTCATTTTTCTTGTCATGGCATCTCTAGTAATTCCAGCATTGTTAACCAAAATATCAATTTTATTATATTTTTCATTTACTTTATTAAAGAAATCAAGACAAGCATTAGAATCTGCAACATTTAATAATAATCCTTCTACATTCTCATGTTGGAATGATAATTCAGTCATATCAGCAACAATAACTTTTGCTCCTTCATTTGCAAATTTTAAAGCTATTTCCATTCCAATTCCTTTTGCTCCACCAGTTACTACTGCAACTTTATTCTCTAATCTCATTATGAAACCTCCATATTTTTAAGAATTATAGCGGTCCCCATTCCTCCACCTATACATAGTGAAGCAAGACCGAATTTCTCTTTTCTTTTAATCATTTCATGAATTAAAGTTGTTGCGATTCTATTACCACTAGCTCCTACAGGATGTCCTAAAGCAATTGCTCCTCCATTAACATTAGTTCGTTCCATAATTTGTTCTTTACTTAAATTATGTTCTTCTACTAACTCGTGAATTACACCTAAACTTTGAGCACTAAACGCTTCATTAAGTTCTAATAGTCCCATATCAGCTAATGTCATATTTGTATTTTTTAAAACGTTTCTTATTGCTGGCACTGGTCCTAGACCCATGTATAAAGGCTCAACTCCACCTTGTCCAATTCCCATTACTTCAACTAAAGGCTTTAAATTATACTTTTCAACAGCTTCTTCACTTGCAGCAAGCATAAAACTAGCACCATCATTAATACCTGAACTATTACCTGCCGTTACACTTCCATCTCTTTTAAATGCCGGTCTTAGTTTTCCTAATTTTTCAAGGTTTGTTTTTCTATTAGGATACTCATCTGTATCTACTATTGTCTCTCCTCTTCTTGATTTAACAACAACAGGAACAATCTCATCTGTAAATTTTCCACTATCAATAGCAGCAATGGCTTTCGATTGTGATAACATTGTGAACTCATCTTGTTCTAATCTTGTCAATTCATATTTATCAACAATGTTTTCAGCAGTAATTCCCATGTGTACATTATTAAATGCGTCAGTTAAAGCATCATCAATCATATGATCTTTTAAATTTATACCACCCATTTTTATTCCATTTCTTACCTTAGACGGTAATAAAAATGGTGAAAAACTCATTGATTCAGTTCCCCCAGCAATAACTAAATTATGCATTCCAACTTTTATACTTGTATATGCGTTCATAATTGTTTTCATTCCACTACCACATACCATATTTAAACTATATGCTGGAACCTCAACTGGTATCCCTGCACCAATAGAAACTTGTCTTCCAAGTCCTTGTCCAATTCCTGCAGGTAAAATGTTACCTACAATAAGCTCATCGATATCCTCTTTAGGGATTTTTGTTTCTTCTAAAATCGCTTTTACAACACCTACTCCTAACTGTGCAGGATGCACAGTACTAAGTGATCCAAGAAATGATCCTATAGGTGTTCTTTTTGCTGAAACGATATAAACTTTACTCATAATTTCCTCCTTCAATATTCGAAATATCTGTTTTATCCTATTCTCTTGCAATTTAATTTGTAATCAATTATACTTACAATATCATAACAACTATTCATTTTATGAAGATGTATTCATAACCTGAAGGGTTATTCAGATTATAGCATAAAGCGTTTTCATTGTCAATGTACAATGACACTTTTATGTGTATAAAATAAGGAGAGATACTATGCTTGATGAAGTAAAAATCCCAACTACAAGAAACGGTAAAGCAACATTCAAAATCATAATTGAGACTACAATAGATCTATTCTATAAACAAGGATATCATAAAACAACCATTGCTAATATAACAAATTCAGCTGGTATTGGAGCAGGTACATTCTATCTGTATTTCCCAAACAAGCTATCCTTATATAAATATATCTTAAATCAATTTCAACATGATATCAGAAAGACAATTGCTGAAAAAGTTGCAAGTGTTGATGGCAGATTCGAGAAAGAAAAAGAAGGTATAAAAACCTTCATAAAATACGCTATTCAAAATCCTCACTCATACAATATTATTTGGGAATCACTTTATATAGATAAACAGCTTTTCATGGACTATTATGAAGGATTTGCAAAAAGATATGAAATTGGACTAACGAAATCTATCGACGATGGAGAAATGCACAATGTTGATACCGAACTTGTTTCATATATATTAATGGGAGTAAGTAACTTTGTGGGTCTTAAAGTTTTACTGGATTTAGGAAGCAACAATGAAGATGTTGATAAACTTGTAGATCAAGTTATGAACATTATTAAAACAGGTATATTTAAATAATATAAACGCTAGAAATTTCTAGCGTTTTCATTTTCAATAGTATGGTATACTAATTATATTAGGAGGTAATTATATGAATGTAGCAATTTATGGAGCTGGAGCTATGGGTACTGTATTAGGTGCTTACATAACAAAAGCTGGATACGATATAGATTTAATTAATCGCAATAAAGAACATGTCAACGCTTTAAAAAAGAGTGGAGCAAAGATTATCGGCAAAATAGAGTTTCTACAGCCAGTAAAAGCATTACTACCTGAAGAAATGACAAAAAAATATGATATCATCTTCTTAATGACAAAACAGAAATATAACAAAGAGGTTGTTGAATTTTTAATCCCCTATTTAAGTTCAAAAGGTGTAATTTGTACTATGCAAAATGGTCTTCCTGAAATATCAGTTGCTGAAGTAATCGGAAAAGACCGCACAATAGGTTGTACAATGAGTTGGGGAGCAACTCTTCATGGAAAAGGTATTAGTGAACTAACTTCCGAAGCTACAAGAGAGACAATGACTTTTAGTATTGGTAAATATGGTAATAATGACGATACATTATTCAATTATATTATAGAACTGCTAAATACAATGGGTAATGTAAAAGTTGAAGAAAACTTCATTGGTGCAAGATGGGCCAAATTACTAGTTAACGCGGCTTTTAGTGGTTTATCAGTAGTTACCGGAGCAAATTTTGGTAAAATATCTAAAAATAGAAAATCACGATTACTAGCCTTAAAGGCAATCAAGGAATGTATTGATGTTGCTGAAGCTGCTAACATAATAATAGAACCTCTACAGGGAAAAGATGTTGTAAAATTAATGAATTATACCAATATCTTTAAAAAGCAACTAAGTCTTTTTATTCTTCCAATTGCTATGAAGAAACACAGATTAATTAGATCAAGTATGTTAAGGGACCTTGAAAAAGGAAGGAAAACAGAAATAGACTCAATTAACGGTATTGTATGTGAATACGGCCAAAAATATAATGTTGAAACCCCAATTAATGATACTATTGTAGCGATAGTACAACATATAGAAAACAAAGAAATTGAACCTAACTGGAATAACATTATGTTATTCTAAAAACTTCTCAAAACACAAAAAAAGACATATTAGATATTGTGACTCTAATATGTCTTTTCATTTTGTCTTAAAAATTCAATACTTACTCCTCCATACTATCAAGAACAAATAATTCAATGATCCTATGCACAAGTATAAATTCAATTTCATCAAACTGTGAATGTGCTTGTGCATCAGCTACACTTCCCAATGACGATGAAGTTATTACCATATTAAACTCAGGGATAACATAAATATGTTGTCCTCCCCATCCCCTAGCTGAGATTAATGGAACTCCCCATTTATTACTTAACCACCAATAGTATCCATATCCATTATTAGAAAATGTAGCTACCTTGTTTTCCGTTGATGTTTCAATCCATTCCTCTGATACAATTCTAACTCCGTCATATATACCTTTGTTTAATACAAGATTTCCAATAATGTTTAAACTAGAATTAGATAAAAACAAATCACAACCGCCTATGTTTACTCCTGTTTGATCAGCATTCCAATATGGTTTTTCAATTCCAAGAGGTTCAAGCAAATTCTCATATGCAAAATCTCTGGCAGACATCCCAGTTGCTTCAGCTAAGATAACTGACATTAAATGAGCAGATCCATCACTATAATTAAACTGAGTACCAGGATCAAACCCTAGTTCTCTTTCTAAAATCAATGAAAGTGGATCAGTTGATCTTCTTAAACTAATCATTTCTCCAGATAAGTTACTTGAATCCCATACAAGTCCAGCGCTCATTGTTAGAAGATGTTCTATTTTTATTAAAGAAAGATCATAAGTAGTTTCATAATCATCAATATCAATATAATCACTAATAGATTGATTCACGCTTTCTATATATCCTTTATCAATAGCAATACCTACTAATAAAGAAGTAATACTTTTCGTAACAGAAAATATATTATTTTCACTTTCATATTCATTATTGTTAAAATATCTCTCTTTAAATATTTCTCCGTCAATTGATATTGTAATACCGTATATATTATCAATATCTCCAGCACTATCTAAAATAGTATCAAGTTCAACTAATAAACCTGTATCAAATCTTTCGTCTACTATCACATCATCATCAACATCATCATCAACATCATCATCAACATCTACTATCACATCATTAACGTCATCAACATCATCATCTATTTCACTTTGACAAGAACTTAATAAGAAAGCAGATAGAAAGACCATTAAAAAAACCAATATTTTTTTCATTATTTCATCACTCCTAATTAATTATGGATTATTATTACCATTTCTTAATTTCATTAACAACTAAATCTAGACTCTCTCTTTTCACACTGTAGTGAGTATAATATCCGACTTTTTTCCCTTCAACAAGGTTTACCTCTTTTAGCACCTTTAGATGTTGTGATACCGCCGAATCAGTAATACTTAATGCTTTAGCAAGGCCGCCAACACAATGATCACCCCTCAGCAATAAACGAACAATTTTTAATCTTGTCTCATCTCCTAAAGCCTTAAAAATCAAACTATATTTATCCATTATTTCACCCAATCTATTTTAGTGGTTGCTTAAATGAATTCTATCATTGATTCTTTTTTATGTCAATACCCATCTCAAATTAACAATCACACATCTCAATTAAAAAGAATAATAAAAGTTCATACTCAGTTCACATTCAATTGTTATTGTACTGGTGTAACGTGAGAAATATACGTCAGAAAGAGAGTGAACAATATGTTAGAACTAAAAAACTTATCAAAAAATTATTATGTTGGGAATCAAGTTATCCCGGCTTTAAAAAATGTTAACTTGAAATTTAGAAGAAATGAATTCGTTTCAATCCTAGGGCCTTCAGGTTGTGGTAAAACAACAATGCTTAATATTATAGGTGGACTTGATAGATATACTTCAGGTGATTTATTAATTGATAATAAATCAACAAGTGAATTCACAGGGAACAACTGGGATGCTTATCGTAATTCAACAATCGGGTTTGTATTCCAAAACTATAATTTAATTTCCCATTTATCAGTACTAGATAATGTTGAAATGGCTTTATCGTTGTCTGGGATTGGTGCTAAGGAACGAAAAGAAAGAGCAACTAAAGTCCTTAATGATGTTGGTCTAGCAGATCAATTAGCAAAGAAACCTAATCAATTATCAGGTGGACAAATGCAAAGAGTCGCAATTGCAAGAGCACTTGTAAATAATCCTAAAATTCTATTAGCAGATGAACCTACAGGAGCAATAGACTCAAAAACAAGTACTCAAATTATGAAACTAATTCAAGAAATTTCAAAAACTAGATTAGTTATTATGGTTACTCATAATAGTAAAATCGCTACAGAATATAGCGATCGTATTATTAAACTATTAGATGGTGAAATCCTAGATGATACAAATAAAGTTACTGAAAAAATAGAACCTTCCACAGAAAATTTATTTAACAAAAAAACAGCAATGTCTTATAAACAAGCCATAAAAACTAGTTTCAAAAACCTAATTACAAAAAAAGGAAGAACATTTATTACTGCAATAGCTGGTAGTATTGGTATTATTGGTATCGCATTAGTCTTAGCAATTTCAACAGGAATGAATAATTATGTTGGTGAAATTCAAGGAGACACTTTAGCAGGATTTCCACTTACTATAAGTAGTGTTGTTTCAACAGATCAATTTGGTCCAGGACCGGGTGCCCCAGGAAACCCAATGGAAGATGATAATGATTCAGAGTTTCCAGAGGGAGATATTGTTTATCCATATGACAGCTCAGTTAGTGAAACACTTCACTCAAATATATTAGACGCTGAATTTATTACATATCTTGAAAACATTGATTCAGAACTTGTAAATTCAATTTCTTACACAAGTCCAGTAGCAATGCAAATTGTAACTGAATCTGAAACAGGAACTTATGACCTAGTAGCAATTGATTCGGTTGGTGGATTTAGCTTCTTTGGTGGCAGTGGAGTATTTAATGAAATTCCTGATAACCAAGAATTTGTTGAATCACAATACGACTTATTATCTGGAGTATATCCCACAACTCATACTGAATTAGTATTAGTAGTTGATTCAGAAAACCAAGTAAGCGTTGAAGTATTAGAAGCACTTGGATATAACATAGATGACGAGTATTCATTTACTGATTTTTTAGGAAAAGAATTCAAAGTAATTCCAAATGATGTATACTATACACAAATGGGTGACTTATATTTACCTAATAATAATTATGAAAACATGTATGATCATGAAGACGCTATAACTATTGAAATAGTTGGTATATTACGTGTTAACGAAGACGCAACAAGTGAAATATTAAGTGTTGGTTTAGGATATACTACACTACTAACAACCTACGTAATTGAAGATGCTATGACTTCAGAAATAGTTCTAGCTCAAAAAGATAACGAAGTAACCAATGTTCTTACAAACACAGAATTCAATTCACAAGTCACATATGAATACGTTATGCAACTTCTAGGTGGAGATGCAACTCCTACAGGTGTTCAAATATACCCCGCTTCATTTGATGCAAAAGATGAAATCAAATTGTACCTAGATGCTTATAATGAAGGAAAAGCAGATGAAAATCATATTATTTATACTGATTTAGCAGAAGTTATCTCTACAACAATTTCAAGTCTAATTAATACAATCACAATCATCTTAGCTGCATTTGCTGCAATTAGCTTAGTAGTATCATCAATTATGATTGGTATTATAACTTATGTTAGTGTTATCGAAAGAACAAAAGAAATCGGAATTATGAGATCACTTGGAGCTCGTAAAAAAGACATCTCAAGAATCTTTAATGCTGAAACATTACTAATAGGTCTTGGTAGTGGTACACTAGGAATAGCAATATACTTCATCCTTCAAATGCCACTAAACGTAATCATTTCAAGATATATTGATATTGAAGGTTTCGCAACATTACCACTTCAATACGCATTAGGACTAATTTTACTAAGTAGTACACTAACATTAATTTCAGGACTTATCCCAAGTAAAATCGCAGCTAATAAAGACCCAGTAACTGCATTAAGAACTGAATAATCAAAATAATTAAGGAGTGATATCATGCTAAAAATATTGGTAGCCGAAGATGAATTTTACATCAGAGATTTAATCTGTAAAAACCTTCAAAATAGCGGTTATACTACTGTTTGCGCCAAAGACGGAAGAGAAGCAATGACTATATTTGAAAACAATCATATCGATCTTTGTATCACAGATATAATGATGCCTCATCTTGACGGTATTACTCTTTCCAAAAAAATAAGACAAATTAATAAAGACATCCCTATAATTATACTAACCGCATTAGACACATTTTCTGACAAAGAAAAAGGTTTTACCAGTGGCGCAGATGACTACATGGTAAAACCTGTGGATATGCAGGAAATGATACTAAGAGTAAAAGCTCTTTTAAGAAGATATAAAGTAATAAGTGAAAACAAACTAACACACAAATCTATCCTCTTAGATTATCAAACTAAGAGTTGTACTCTTAAAGACAAGCAAATAGAACTAACCGTTAAAGAGTTTCAACTACTATATAAATTACTATCTACACCTTCTCGTATTTTCACAAGAGAACAATTAATGAATGAAATATGGGGATTCGACAGCGAATCATACGAAAGAACCGTAGACACACATATAAAACGTCTAAGAGAAAAAATAACAACAAAAGATTTTGAAATAATCACAGTAAGAGGTCTAGGATATAAGGTTGTGTTAAAATGAGAAAAGTAACAGTAAAAATTATTATTTCAGGTTTCATAATCATGATGATTTCTTCACTTTTCCCAAGAATTCTTTGGGGTATTTATCGCAACTTCGGACCAAGTATTGAAATGGACGAAGGATTTATGGTTATAGTAGGGTTCATTTCTGTCTTTATATCAATATTATTATTTTCGTTCTTCATGAACAAAGTAATTCTAAAAAGAATAAAAGATCTAAATAATGCTACCAGACAAGTAATTGATGGAAACTATGATTTCACATTAGAAATGAATCAAAAAGATGAAATATCTGAATTAACAAACAACTTCAATCGTATGGTAAAAGAACTTCAGTCTAATGAGTATCTAAATAAAGAATTCATAAGAAACGTATCACACGAATTAAAAACACCCCTAAGCGCAATTAATGGTTATGCAGAACTAATCAACTCAAGTGAATTATCTGTTAAAGAGATTAAAGAATATTCCGCTATTATTGCATCAGAGTCAAAAAGACTATCCTTATTAGCAAAAGACATTTTACAGATATCTCTTATTGAATCACAATCAATTCTTCATCATAATGAGGAATTCAAAATCTCAGAACAAATTAGAAATGTATTACAATTAATGCAACTAGAATGGGAAAAGAAAGATATTGTATTTGATTTAGCTTTAGAAAAGGCATTTAGCACATCCAATAAAGAGTTAACATACCAAATATGGACTAATTTAATAAGTAACGCAATTAAATTTTCAAAAAAAGGATCTCATATAAACATAAAACTAGAAAACAAGAATAATAAAATTGTATTTACAATATCAAATCCAGGAATCATTAGTATTCAAGACCAAGAAAAAGTATTCGATTTATTCTATGTCACAAATAAAACACAATCAAGAGGCAGCAACGGTGTAGGTTTAGCTCTAACATCTAAAATTGTTGATAAGCTAAATGGAACAATATCTATTTCATGTGAAGATAATAATATATCATTTATCGTTACACTACCCATTTAAAATCAAACATCAAAAAAAGAGCCAATCACAGGGGATGTAAAGGCTCTTTTTTTGGTGTTTCTA
>JAOZSP010000050.1 GCA_029939615.1 Candidatus Izemoplasma sp.
CAGTATGGTTCTAATCCTGTAGAAACGCCAACCATTGTTCCAGTAGAACCTGTTGGTGCTATTGTTAGTAAGTGTGAGTTTCTTATTCCGTATTTTAGTATATCATTTCTCAGATATTCCGGTAACTTCTTAATATAGCCACTTCCCACTAATTTCTCACGACTTCCATATTGATCTAAGAATGGGAAAGACCCTTTTTCCTTAGCTATTTTTATAGATGCTTCATAAGAGTTGATAGCAATAAACTTAAACAGTTGATCAATAAGAATGTTTCCTTCGTCAGATCCGTAACGTTTATTTGTCCAAATTAGCAAGTCATGAAGCCCCATAATTCCTAAACCGATACGTCTTTCACCTAAGGCTTGTGTTTTATTGTCATCTAAGAAGTAATGTGTTTTATCAATTACATTATCTTGCATTCTTATAGCTGTTTTTATGGTAGATTGTAATTTGTCCCAATCTACTACTGCATTTTCTTTGTCAACCATATTAGCTAAGTTAATAGCTGCTAGGTTACATACTGAGTAGGGTGCTAAAGGTTGCTCACCACAAGGATTAGTACATACGACTTTTTGGTCATAACCCTGTGCATTAGTCAATTCATTAGCATTGTCGATAAAGAAAATACCTGGTTCTGCCGAATAAGTTGCACAGATATTAATTAAATTCCAAAGATCTCGTGCAGGTAGAGTATTATAGGTTTTTACACGGTATCCCATCTCTTCCCATTCTCTAACATCACCTATGTTCATCCATTTCTCATCATAATCTTCTTTTTCTGTTCCTGAATAAGAATCTACATCAGGAAATCTTAAATCATAATCATTATCAGCATCAACTGCATCCATAAATTCCTTTGTAATAGCAACACTAATATTAGCACCTGTTAAGAAATCAGGATTGTTTACTTCATAGTGGCCTCCTTTATTAATGCTTTCAAAGGCTGTATCTACTATTTGCTTAGAGAATATGCCTGGAGTAAGACGAGATTGTTCTAAAATATACTCGTTTATTTGAATTTCTGATTCACTTAAAGGAACAAATTTAAGTTTAGCTTTTGCTGCTGCTATAATAGAATCATCATCAATAGTATCAATTAAAAATTGTAGAATTTTTGGATTTTGCATTTTTGAAATAATAAACTGTACAATATCAGGATGCCAATCAGCCATCATAATCATTTGTGCTCCACGTCTAGATCCACCTTGTTCAACAAGATGTGTTAATTCACTTAAATCGTGAAGCCAACTAACTGCTCCGCTTGATTTACCGTTTACGCCTTTAGCCAAACTATTTTTAGGGCGTAAAGAAGATCCGTTAGTACCAACACCACCACCGCGACTCATAATTTCCATAACTTGTTTTCTATGATCACTTATTCCACCACGTGAATCATGGATAAATGGCATAACAAAGCAATTGAAAAAAGTAACGTTAGTTTTACTTCCTGCTCCAAACAAAACACGTCCTGCTGGAACTAGGTTTAAAGAAGAAACCTCGTTATAAAAAGCTTCTATAGTTTCTTCGCTCTCATCTTCACCTAGATGATGAGCTAATCTTTTCGCTATTTGCTCAAAATATAATTCTAAAGGTTTATCAATTTGTCGTTTTTTACGCTTGATTGTTCCTTCTTTGTCAGCATCATCAGCGCTAACTAAAGACGTTGGTTCTAGTTTTATTGTTACCAAGTCATTCTCGATTTTAACAACGTTACCGATACCTCTTGCTGGAAATTTGGGATCATTTTTAACGATTGTGATTACTAAATCACCAATACTTAAAGTCGATAAAGTTAAATCCTTTTGTGTATATCGATCTAACATAACCAATCGAGATACACCTTCAAAAGTCATTTTCATATTGCTAGTTATAGGAAAGAGATGTTTAAAGTCTCTTTTAATATCTGCATTGAGTTTTTCTATTACATTCTTACTATATTTCACCATCATTTTTGCCCCCTTAAAGAAAGTGTGCTTCTATTATATAATAATAAAAAATAAAATTACAGTCTTGACTTTTTTTTATTACTGTGAAATCCTTTTGTTTAGCCCTTTTTACTATTATCTTTTTTTTATTTATTTTCTGCTTTTTATAGATGTTTTCTTTTTTTAAAAATTACTGTTTTTCATTGAAATGACCTCATATTTTTAAAGATGATAATGAATAAAATATTTTTCTTTCTTAATCGGATACAAAAAACTATGCTATAATATACAAAAGGAGTGGTTTAAATGAGTGATTTTGATGTTCTAATTATTAATGTCTATCTATTAGCCATTTTTATGAATTTGATAAAAACCAAGACGATAATTCAAATTTATCGACTATTTAAACTGCTTGTTGTTTTACTTTTTGTTTTTGTTGTTTACACGATTATTAAAGATGGAATACCTGTTTTAGAATTTCTTTTTAAAGGGATTCCTCTTGTATTATTATTGATTGTGAGTGTTCAAACTGAAGTAATTTTAGTTTTAAAGAAACTTGGGTTTTCAGGAACTGCATTTTTTTCTAATACATTAGAAGATACGATTAAAATTGAATTAATTAAAAGTGTGGATTACTTATCTAGTAAGAAAATTGGTGCTTTAATAACTTTTGAAAAAACAAATTCATTAGATGAATATGTCTCAACTTCATATCCAATCAATGCAGCATTAAATAGTGAATTGCTTTCAACAATCTTTTTTCCAAATACGCCATTACATGATGGTGCAGTTATAGTAAGATCAAATAATATTATTTGTGCAGGTGCGTATTTTCCGCCGACAGAAAGACTGGATATCCCTAAACAACTAGGTTCTCGCCATCGTGCTGCGATTGGAATTAGTGAAGTTACGGATTCTTTAACGATTGTTGTTTCCGAGCAAACTGGGTTTATTAGTGTTGCTTTTAATGGATATTTAGATCTAGACATTAACAAAGAATCACTACTGACATATCTTGAGAAGCATTTACAAAATTAAAAGCCATTTGGCTTTTTTTTTTTTTCGATTTATTTAATAAATAGTATTATGATATAATAAAGGGTAGTATAGAAAAACAGGTGATAATGTGGAAAAATACGATGTTGTAATTATTGGTGGGGGCTTAGGAAGCCTTACCACAGCTACTTATTTATCGAAGCGACTAAGAAATGTCGCTGTTTTCGATGAGGGAAAACGAAGAAAAATCACTAGATACTCAAGAAAATTTAAAGATAGTTCAAATTCAAAATATAATTTTACATTTTATAATTATGATATAGGCGGGGTTCATGATGGCGACTTATTTAATGAATATTTAAAACAATGTGGCTTATCTAAAGCATTTAAGTATTACGAGAATACTTACACAATGATTGTTGGTAAAGACAAACGCTTAATAAAAAGACCGAATGATTATAAAAATTTCAAAATATATTTAGTTAGACATTACCCTAAACAACGAAACCAAATCCATAAGTTGTTTGATGATGTAATACGTCATTATAAGGATTACCGTGTGCAAAAACAGGCAAGATTGGTTAATAAAGAATACACATTAACATCAGCCTTAATTGAATTAGGGGATTTAAGTTTGTATGAGGTATTATCTAAGTATTTTAATAACGATGAGATAATCAATGAATTTACATTGGTTTATGATTCAGTTGGTTTATCTTCTAAAGAGATTAATGCATATCACTATTTTATTAAGTGGTTTGATACTTTTATTGATGGATCTCATTTTATTACGTCTTCATTCGACACTGTTGTTAAGACGTTATCCGGCGAGATTTCTAAAACGAGAGAAAAACTGTTCTCCAATAGACAAATTACTGAATTCTACGTAGAAGATAATAAAATAATTAAAGTTATTGATAGTGAGGGTAAAGAGATTTATGCAAAACACTTTGTTATAAATATGCGAATTGATGATTTTGTAGACCAATATATGCCAGAAAGACGGGATATTAAAGCAAAGTTTTATGAAATGTATCCAGCTGCAAAAATTGAAAGATATATTAATCAAGTATACATTGGACTTAATAAATCTGCTGAAGAAGTTGGTTTAGGCGAAAAACAGTATATCTTTAGTGAAATTCCAGATGATAACATTAGATTGCTTAGTGTAATTAACTATAAAGCTTTTGATAAAAAAAGTTGTGCAGAAGGCAAAAGTGCTATTTTAGTTGAGTTTATTGATGATAGTACTCCTAGAAATACAAAACTCGCAAAAGTTGTTGAGCAATTTGTTAAGTATTTCCCAAAAACAGAAGACCATATATCTTTAATGAGAATAGGGACAAAAAGACCATATTTAGGAAGCTTAGCAACTTCTGGTTATTGGGAAAATAAAGCGATTAACGATTTGTTTTTTATCGATGATTATAGTGAATTAAATCCATTAGAAAATAGTTATTTTATTGGTGCTTGGATGAAACCTGAATCAGGAATTACAGGAATTATTCAAACAGGTGTCGAGTATGGAGACATTATTGATGATCTAATATATCACGGGGATGATAACGACTATTTTATAAACCATGATGAACTTATGAATATTATTAATCATCAATTTATACCTAACGCTTTAGGAAAAGAAGAAAAAAATGTTCAATTCTTTATTGGAAAAGACTCATATTACATACGTACAAAGGGAAAACATCAGTTACTTTATAAAGGAGTAAGTGATATTTCAGATATTATTATTATTGCAACAAATGAATGTCTTTATGATTTAAGTGTTGGAAATATTACCCTTAACAAGGCTATTTCGAATGGAACGTTTGAATTTGTAGGAGAAAGAGAATTTCTTGAGGAAGTAATTGAAGCATTTGATATGGGAATTGAAATAACAAAACCAAATACATATTCCTTTATTCAAGGGAAATGGGGCAACAAGGTCTTTTTGCTACAATTATCATTACTGCTTTTATCAAATTTACTGTCAAATTATCATAATTATTTGATAATTGCTCCAATAACAATGGCTTTATTTGGTGTTACTGTATTCTTGAAATATAAATTTTTGGGAAAAATATCAGTTTTCGAGTATTTTGTATTAGGGTTATACTTCATAATTTCTATTTTGAGTATATTTATCCCTTATTTGAACACTTTGAAAGATGCAAAATACACCTTATTCATATTCACTGTGTACTTGTTGAGCACTTGGCTAATCAATAAACCAGTAGCATATGACTATATGCGTCACGATTATCGTATTGATTATACGAGAACTAAACTTTTTAAGAAAATGAGTGGAGGATTGACATTTATTTGGGGAGTAACCTTCTTGGTTGTCTTAGCAGCGGATTTTATGCTGATAAGAAGTTTTGCTTCACTAATGTATTATCTAATCGCATTATCGCTGTATTTATCATTTTATTATCCTTCATCTTATATTAAAGGTTATATTGATTAATCCCTTAGGAGAGGTAACATGGAGTATTATATAGTATTAGCAATTATCGGAAGTTGGTTTATATACGGAATTTTAATTAAACTTACAAAAAAACGAAAGTATGACTATTCAATGATAGTTGCTTTTGTTTTTTTACTAGGTATAGGTTACTTTTACTTCCTTGACAGTTTTGAATCGTTCTATTACTTAGTTTATTCGTACTCTACAATCGCTGTATTTGCATTTTGGGTGATAATAGACAATGTTATACTATTATTTAAGAAAAACGTCTCAGAGTTCGATTTTTATGACCTTGAGCAGGAACTTGAACATGTTTCGGGGTCGTTTGAACTATTAAGACGTAGATTTATCTCTACCATTGAGCTGTTAAATGATGGAATATCATTCAGAGATGATGATAATATGTTCGGAACTAATAGATATATTGAGGTAATGGGGATAAAAGAGAATGATTTTAAGTATCAAGACTTACAATCAATTATGTATAAAGATGATCTAGTTCAATACGAGATAAAGCTAGAAAAGCTTACAAAAAAATACCCTGTATATACAATTAAATACAGAGTGAAAAAAGAAAATGAAACAGTGTGGATAATTGAAACAGGTAAGATGATTTTTATCGGAAAAAAAAGATCATATATTACTACAATAAAGACAATGGATATAAGACTTTTTCCGGATACAGATGTTGATGTGTTGAACACATTAGAAGAGTCAAAAAAAATGTATCAAGAGATGCAAAAAATGTCAAGGCAAAAACAATCATACCACTTAGTAATTATTCAGTTAACAAACATCCCGATGATCAATGAAAAATACGGTCGAGATTTTGGAGATTTGATGATGGGTGAATATCTTTCAAAATTACGATATAAATTCATTAAAGATAACAAAAGTCTATTCAGAATTTCGGGAATAAAATTCGGACTAATTGTAAAAGATAAAGGGAAGTTTGACTTATTAGATAGAGCACTTGTTGGCACAGGAGAGCTACTAACATTGAAGATGCAATTTGGGGGAGTTTCACAAACAATTTTTCCAAATCTTGGAATCTCAGAATCACCTTATGAAGGGAAAACTCCTGATGTAGTATATAGAGAAGCTCAAGAAGCATTGTCTTTATCCTTAATGGACTCTTTTGATAAAAGTTATTGCTTCTTCAATAGAAAGTAATGTGGATATCAGTCGTAAGATTATAATAAAATATTTTGTAAAACAGATTTTGAATAATTAGAAATGCGTATTTGTGGTAACGAAAAAAAACGAAGGATTATGATACTGTTATTTACATTATAAAAACAAGCAAAATTAAATCAAATATATTTTGTTTATTATGTTAACGATTCAAAAAATATTGATGAGATAATTTATAAAAACTATCATAACAAAAGATGGATAGTGAATCAAAAAAAATTCTGCTATTTCTTGAAATGTGTATATAAAAATGATTCAATATTTTTTAGTTATTTTTTGATTTTGCATTTTTGAAAATTACATTTTTAATATTATGAGTGAGGTGAAATAATTGAAGTTTTCTGTGATAATTTTAGCAGCTGGAAGTGGTGTTAGGACTGGGTATGATTTTAATAAAATTTTATTAGAAATAAATGGAAAAAAAGTTTTAGATTATAGTATTGATTTCTTTAAAGACTACGAAAATTGTGATGAAATCATCCTTGTTTGTTCTGAAAGAGATTTTAACTATATGTACGGCAAATATTCGAAATCAGTTGAACATGTAATTTTAGGTGGGAATTCGAGACAAGAAAGTGTCTTTAAAGGGCTAAATAATGTGACGAATGACTATGTTTTAGTTCATGATAGTGCACGACCATTCATAAGTTCTAGTGCCATAGATAGATTATTGATTGATTTATCTACTTCAAAAGCAACTACATTAGCTGTTTTTGTAAAAGACTCAATAGTAAAAACTAATGGAAATCGCTTAGGTAAGGCACTTGATAGAAGCAAACTTCTTTCGATTCAAACTCCTCAGGCTTTTTTGAGGGATTTACTAGTTAGTGCTCACAAAAAAGCTATAAAAGCTAACTATTTAGCTACTGATGATACAGATCTTATAGCTAAGTTTACTACTGTAACACCTTCTTTTGTAGAAGGGGATTATCGCTCTATAAAGCTGACAACAAAACACGACGTAAAATTTTTGAAGGTGATATTATGATAAGAATAGGTCAAAGTAATGATACTCATCGTTTAGAAGAAGGATATAAACTTATAATAGGGGCAGTTTCTATACCTCATTATAAGGGTAGTGTAGGACACAGTGACGGAGATTGTTTACTTCATACCGTCTGTGAATCCCTTATTGGAGCTCTTTCCTTAGGAGACTTAGGGAAACTTTTTCCAGACACTTCTGTGAAGTTTAAAGGTATAGAGTCTAGTCTGCTTGTAAAAAAGGTTATGAGTGAAGTGAAAAATAAAGGGTATAGGGTTCTAAATATAGATTCTACCATTTTTCTAGAAAGACCTAAATTACAGGAATACATTATGGAAATGAGACAAAATATTGCTGTTTTGCTTGAGATTGAACTTGAATTTGTAAGTGTTAAAGCAACAACTGGTGAAGGAATCGGTATTGTAGGTAAAGAAGAAGCTATTGTTACAGAAAGTGTTGTTTTAGTGACAAATGATTAAATTATAGGTGATATAAATGAATCGTAGAAAAAAATACTTACTAATAATTTCATTATTGTATGGATTTTTATTTAGTCTTGGAAATCCCGCAGTTCCTGCGTACACTAACTCTTTAAATATATCGGGTCTCTTTGTAGGACTATATTTAGCGAGTGGGGGGTTCGGATTATTGTTTTTTGCTACCCTATGGGGCGCATTAGGGGATATTAAAAATCGAAGCAAAGTACTTGCATTTATATTTGCTGGGTTTGGTGTAGGACAGCTTTTATTTGGTATATTTAGTTCAGAATATACATTATTAATAGCAGCACTTATAAGTGGTGTATTTTTTGCGGGTATATTAGTAAATCTTTATTCTTATATAAATGATTCATTCCAAGATGAGCAAGAACGCAATCGAATGCTTAGTTATACCGTTTCCCTATATTTGATAGGGGGTGCAATTGCCTATATTATTGGTGGTATAATCACAGATTTGTTATCCCCTCATTATTATGTAGTATTTGTAATTCAAGCGGTATTACTATTTGTATTTTCAGCAGTTATATATTTTGATAAAACAGATTTAATTGACACAGATCATCATTTATCAAGGCTACATCTTTGGAACAATGTAAAACAAGCTTTTAAATTACCGTGGGTTCCTATTTATACAATTACATTAACTTTTTTTATTAGCTTCTCTCATAGTAATATAAGAAGATTTCTTGATTATTATGTGATTGATGAGGGACATACCGCTACACAATTAGGATTAGTTGTCTTTACAGCAGGGATTATTAGTTTGTTATCAAACATATACATTGCTCCTTATTTTTTGAAGAGGATACACAATTTTAGATTTTTACAAATTCAGTTTATGTTTGCTCCTATCTTAATTATTCTTGCATTTCAGTCAACAGATCTATTCTTTGGATTATATACATATTACATGGGATATACGATAATACTAGCAATTTATGAGCCGACAGCAATTAGTTTTATGTCTAATAACAAAAGCGTTTCCCAAGGTATTTTAGTTGGAGTTCGACAAAGTGTGGTTGGACTCGGAACAACACTTGGATTTATTATAGGTGGGTTACTATATGATATTGATCATTTATATGTCTTTTATTTAGCAGCATTATTCTATATAATAGTTTTTGTAGGTTTTTCAGTCCTAATTATGTTAAAGTATAGAGAAGTAAGAGATTATAGAAAGAACTATTTAAAGGAGGTAAAGAAATGATTGAAACTGAACATGGAAAATATGAAATAATTAAGGATTATAAAGA
>JAOZSP010000051.1:0-2742 GCA_029939615.1 Candidatus Izemoplasma sp.
GTCGTGCTTTTTATATGCTTCATATTATTGAAGAAATTAAAGAATATATTAATATTTTTATTTTGATTAACGGACAAATAATTATAAAAAACGGGAAAACAATATATCGAAATCCTATAGAAAAAGACAAAATAATAAAAGTAGTAAAAACATTTGAAAAAAACAATATGAAATATGGGTTTTTAGGAGAATTCGATGAAACCCTAAATATCGTTGATGATAAAGGAAAAGAAGCATTTGAATTAGTAAATATGAAATTACCAAGAATAGATCCTCATTTTTATCTGGATAATGATATTTTTCAAATGTGGGCTTTTTGTGAAAATGAAAACCATGATATTTTTAGAAAAGAATTTTTAGAGCTTGATCTAGTAAGTTGGTTAGGTGGAGGATTTGATATTTTAAGTAAAGGAATGAGTAAAAAACAAGGTATTATGCGTATATTAGATATAGAGGGTATTAGTCTTGAAAATAGTTACGCTTTTGGAGATGGAGATAATGATATTGAGATGTTAGATTATATTCCTAATAGTGTAGCTATGGGGAATTCTAGCCCTAAAGCAATTCAACATGCTAGATACATCACTGACGATATCAAAAAAGATGGATTATTAAAAGGATTGAAAATGTTAGGACTTATTGACAATTAAATTAAGTTAAAAATATGCATATAGAATTCAGGTGAAATAATGATTGCAGAGATTTTAGTTGATGTTAAAGCTAAAGAAGTTGATAGAACATTTGATTATTTAGTTCCCATTTCTTTAGAAAATATCATTGAAATTGGCCAAAGGGTAAAAGTACCATTTGGACCGCGTTTTATTATGGGCTATGTGTTAGGACTAAAAGAAACAAGTGAATTTGATAGATTACGAAAAATCAATAGTATAATGGATCTAATTCCTTCATTAACAAAAGAATTGATTTCCTTAGGAAAAGAACTAAGTATTACCAATACAAGTCCTTTAGTAAGTATTTATCAAGCGATGCTACCATCTGCACTAAAATCAAAATATAAAAAGAAATTATTTTGTTTTGATACATCAAAACTATCTTTAGATTTTGCATTAAAATTTAATCGGTATAAAGAACTAGAATATACTCCTGATTTAAAACCATTTTTGAAAATTATTAAGGAAAATATTGAATCAGGAAATCTTAAAGTAATCTATCAAGTGAAACAAGCAAACAAAGAACGCTACATCAAAAAAATCAAATTATTAGATAATACTATTTCAGTAAAAGGTAAAAAACAAATTGAAGTAGTAAACTTTCTAAAAGATATAATAGAAATCTCAAAACAAGAATTGATGATTGCTTTAAAATTAAGTAATTCAACAATAAAAACACTAGTTAAAAAAGGAGTTATTGAAGAAACAAGTATTGAAATGTATCGAGAAGTTGATAGTATATATGGTGCAAATAACAAAGTAGTAACATTAAACCTTGAGCAACAAAAAGTATACGATAATATTAAAGAAAACCTAAATCAAAATAAAGTATTTCTACTCCATGGAATAACTGGTAGTGGGAAAACAGAAATCTATTTAAATATTATTGAAGATGTTGTAAATAATGGGTTAGAAGCAATCATGCTTGTTCCTGAAATTAGTTTAACACCAATGATGGTTTCTAGATTTAAAGGAAGATTTAAAGACAATGTAGCACTTTTGCATAGTCGTTTAAGCATTGGTGAAAAATATGATGAATGGCGAAAAATAAGAAGAAAAGATGTAAAAGTTGTAGTAGGAGCAAGAAGCGCTATCTTTGCACCTTTTGAGAATATAGGAATAATTATTATTGATGAAGAACATACCGATTCTTATAAACAAGATACAATGCCTACATATCATGCAAAAGATGTTGCACTTTTACGTAGTAAGTATTATAATGTACCGTTAATCTTAGGTAGTGCAACACCAAGTGTAGAAACTTATTATAAAGCCCTAAAAAATGAATATCAACTACTTGAAATTAATCACAGGGCAAACAAAACAACCTTACCACAAGTATATATTGAAGATATGAGATTTGAGTTTCAAAAAGGAAACCGTTCAATCTTTTCAAAAAGATTAGAAACTCTTATTGAGGATCGTTTATCTAAAAACGAACAAGTAATTCTTCTATTAAACAGAAGAGGACATTCTACATTTGTAATGTGTCGTAGTTGTGGGGAAGTAATTATGTGTCCTAACTGTGATATTAGTTTAACTTATCATGAAAAAACTAACGCCTTAAAATGTCATTACTGTGGACACAATGAAACCAATCCAACAGTTTGTCCTTATTGTAACAGTAAACATATTAGGTATATGGGAATAGGTACTGAAAAAGTTGAAGAATACGTCAAGAAAAAATTCCCAGAAGCTAAAACTATTCGTATGGATACCGATACAACTACAAATAAAAATTCTCATGAGAAACTACTATATGAGTTTGAATACTTTGGTGATATATTAATAGGAACCCAAATGATTGCGAAAGGACTAGACTTTCCAAAAGTATCATTAGTAGGTGTTTTGGCAGCTGATATGAGTTTAAATCTTCCAGACTATAAAGCAATCGAAAAAACTTTTCAATTGCTTACACAAGTATCTGGCCGTGCAGGTAGACATAATGTTGAAGGAGAAGTCGTAATTCAAACATATAATCCTGATCATTACGCTATTTTACATGCTAAGAATCATGATTTCCAATCATTTTATAATACTGAAATGAAAATTAGAGAAATAAGTGGATATT
>JAOZSP010000051.1:2752-9244 GCA_029939615.1 Candidatus Izemoplasma sp.
ACATCACACAAATAATTATTACAGATAAAGATGTTAAGAAAGTCTTAAAAGAAGGAACAAAAATAGTTATGAAACTCAGAAAATTACTTGAAGATAATTGTCAAGTTCTAGGACCTGTGTTACCAAAAGTAGCCAGAATAAATAACTATTATCGAGCACAAATAATTATTAAGTATAAAAAATCAGAAAAAATTGATGATGTCTTAAAAACAATATATCAAGAATACAATGAATTTTTAACAATTGCGATTGATAAAAATCCATCATTGTTATAGGAGTTGAGTTTATGAATATAGTATTTATGGGTACACCAGAGTTTAGTGTTGTAGTATTGAAAAAACTACATAGTGAATATGGAGTAAATTTAGTAGTAACGCAACCAGATAAATTCGTTGGAAGAAAGAGAGTTTTAACGTATTCTCCAGTTAAAGAAAAAGCTTTAGAACTAGGGATAGAAGTATTTCAACCACGAAAAATAAAAAATGAGTTCCAAGTAGTATTAGATAGTAAACCGGATATCATTATCACTGCTGCATACGGACAGTTAATTCCAAAAGAAATATTAGACTATCCCCGTTTAGGATGCATAAATGTTCACGGTAGTTTACTACCTCTTTTAAGAGGAGGTGCTCCGATTCAAAGAGCGATAAAAAGATTGCATAATACAACAGGTATAACAATAATGTATATGGCAATGAAAATGGACAGTGGCGATATTATTAGCCAAAAAAGTATTCCTATTTTAAAAGATGATACAACAGGAATACTATTTAATAAATTAAGCTATTTAGGTAGAGATTTATTATTAGATACTTTACCAAGTATTATAAATGGAACAAATGAAAGGAGAGTTCAAGACATGAACAACGTAACATACGCTAAGAATTTAAAAAGAGAAGAAGAAAAAATTAATTGGAATTTACAAAAAGAGGAAATAGATGCTCACGTAAGAGCTTTTACTCCAAGTCCAACTTGTTATACTACTATAGATGGTAAGGAAATCAAAATTCTTAAAGTAGAAACATGTGGGTCACATGATAATAGTGCTATCGCAAACTTAGAAAACGGAACTATTTTTATCCTTCTTGAAGATGCAATAGGAGTCAAAGTTCCTGGAGGAGTAATAAAAATATTAGAAGTTCAGTTAGCTGGTAAAAACCCGCAAAAGGTTAAAACATTTTTACAAGGAGCAGGTAGAAATCTAATTAAGGTCGATAAGGTATTTAAATAATTTCCAAATATGTTATAATAATATATTATAAGAGGTGATTTTAGTGAAACATAAAGCACTTTACACAAGAGAAGAAATGTTAGTAATAAACGTAAAAACTTTAAAAGAAAGAACTGTTACAGTTGAAGAAATTGCAGAAGTAGCTTTTCGTCAACAATCAAAATGGTCAAAAACAATATCAATGAAAGATTGTATCGATTCAGTTGAAAAAATCTTAAGTTTAAGAGATACTTTTCACCTTTTGCAACTAGGTGCTGAAATTGATCGTTTAACAGACGAAAAAGCATTTAAAGGTCCAATTCAAGACATTTTACAAATTGATTTAGGAATGTTTGGAATTGACGAACTATTCGGGCTAGAATTAGCTGGAATGTACGGTACGATAGGAAAAACAAACTTTGGAGATATTGATGTAAATAAACCATTAGTTGTTGATCGTTTGAATGAAGATGGAAAACACTCTGGAGGAATGTGCCATACTTTTATGGATGACATTGTTGGAGCAGTGGCAGCAGCAGCATCAACACGTGTTGCTCAAATCACTAATGAAAACGAAGCTTTAAAAGATCCAACGGTTGAGGAGCTAAAATTAGATCTTGATGTTTAGAGGAGGCGTTTTATAATGTCGAAAAACCAAAAACGACTTGATGACTTCTTTAAACGCTCAGACAAGGAACCGGATGAGTTAAAGAAATATTATGAAGATTTAAATAAAGGTGTCGATCCAAACAAACAGACTAATACTGATAAAGTAGCATTTTTCTTTAAGAATCTTGCTGCTCGTGCCGGTGTTTATTACAAGAGAAATAAAAATGAAAAAGAAGTAACGGAAAAACCATCGACATTTAGAAGAAGAATTCGAGTATTTTACAGAAAAATAATAAAAAGAGTTATAAACAAATTTAACTTTGAAGCAGGTGTAGACATCTTAGATGATACATCTGTTTTGTTTCGTCGTAACAAAGTTAATCGAAATATATTAATTCTTTCCAATATGCTATTTTTCATATTTACACTTATTGGTAATCAGCGTCCAGATCCTATTGTAATTGTAGGTTTTGGGGTTGTAATGTTTACAATTAATAGAACTTTAAAAAGAATAATTAATGAAGAACCAAGAACACTTTTAAAGCAACAAATGGCAATGTATGTAGGAAGCATCTATATCTTAGTTGCATCAATAGGGGTTTATATTAAACTACGAGTTTCAGCAGGGACACTTAATATTAGTGATATTATGTCAGACGGGACCTTAACTTTAGCGATGCAAGAAAATCAAATATTTTGGTATATGACTGATATTTCCATCTCTCAAGCAGGCTATTTATTAATATATTTTGCTTTAATAGTTATTGCTTTATATCAAGATCCTACCCTTTTAAGAATCTTATTTAGATGGGTCTTTGTTTTTATGTTTGTTCTTCATATCGTTATAATGTATCCATTATATGGATATGATGGGATAGATGGTTTATACACATATTTATTTGTCACAAATTCTAACATTACAATTGATATTGTACTAAGGACTATTATTTTAGTAATCTTCTATGTTGCGCTTTATTCAAGTGTTTCAATTGGACAAATGATGAATTCGAAACGTAAAGAGGAATTGATAAAAAGACGAGTAATGGAAAAAGATTTTACCGCTGTTGTTGGTGATGTATTTGATGTAATTGGTGTATTTAATTCACATACAATTACTCAAAATAAGGAAGACGTACACCGAATAGCAGAATTAGCTAGTAGACTCGCAAACGTTCTTGGGCTTAGTAGCAATGTCTGTACAGAAATATATGATTACAGTGTTATTCATATTGATAAAGTAAATGATTTATCAATCTTGGAATACGAAGGAAAAGAAACTCTAACAGAGCGTGATTACGCCATAATTCGCGAGAAAACGATTTTAGGTTCAGTTGTTATTAAAAGATTACAATTAAACCAAAAAAGTGAAGATATCGTTCGCGTTCATTTTGAAAAAACAGTAGATCATAACTTTATTGAAAAAATGAGAAGAGTTCAAAGAAGTCAAGAAGGACAAATTATTTTATTAGCTGAAATATACGACATATTAAGACAAGAAAGAAATTATAAAAGTTCACTTAAACATAAACGAGCTATTGATTTATTACAGTTAGAATTTAAAGAATATTTTGAGCCATACATTATTGATCGTTTCTTTAAATATCAAATGGAATTTGAAGCGTTTTACGATAAATACAAATATTCAGAATAGAGGTAATAATTATGATAAAATATTTCACATCAGAAAGTGTTACTGAAGGGCATCCTGATAAAATCTGTGATCAAATTAGCGATGCAGTTTTAGATGAAATTTTAGCTGAAGATCCTGAAGCTAGAGTAGCTTGTGAAACTAGTGTAACAACAGGATTAGTTTTAGTAGCTGGTGAAATCACAACAAAAACTTATATTGATATACAAAAAGTAGTTAGAGATACAGTAAAAGCCATTGGATATGATCGTGGTAAATATGGATTTGATGCTGATAATCTTGCAGTACTTGTTGCAATAGATCCACAATCACCTGACATTGCTCAAGGAGTTAATGAGGGTGAAGGAGATTATCAAGCGCAAGGCGCAGGAGATCAAGGGATTATGTTTGGATATGCATCAAATGAAACAGAAGAATACATGCCATTAACAATCTCTTTAGCTCATAAACTTGCAAAACAATTAACAAAGGTTCGTAAAGATTTAACATTACCTTATTTACGTCCTGATGGGAAAACGCAAGTTACGATTGAGTTTGATGATAACGGAAAACCATCAAGACTTGATAGTATCATAATTTCATCACAGCATTCTCCAGATATTACACAATTACAGTTACGTTCAGACATTGAGAAATATGTAATTGATGTAATTGTCCCAAAAGAACTTTTAGTTAATACAAAATATTTTATTAATCCGACAGGACAGTTTATTATTGGTGGACCACATGGTGATGCCGGTCTTACTGGAAGAAAAATCATTGTTGATACATACGGAGGAGTAGGACGTCATGGTGGTGGAGCATTTAGTGGAAAAGATCCATCAAAGGTAGATAGAAGCGCAGCTTATGCAGCACGATATGTTGCTAAAAATATCGTTGCAGCAGGGTTAGCTGATAAATGTGAAATTCAATTATCTTATGCTATTGGTATTAGTAAACCAATGAGTATATCAGTAGAAACATTTAATACCGGAAAAGTACATGATGAAATAATCATAAAAGCAATTGAAGAAAATTTTGATTTAACACCAAAAGGAATTATCTCATCATTAGATTTAAAACGACCAATTTACAAACAAACAGCCGCATATGGTCATTTTGGACGTAATGATTTAGATTTGCCTTGGGAAAAACTCGATAAAATTGTAAAGCTTAAGAAATATTTATAAGGAGTGATTTTATGCCGTGGTATATTGATATTTTGATTATTGTTATTATTATTGTGATAGTCTGGATAAGTGTATACAGACTACAAAAAAGATTACTTAAACTATGGAAAGAAGTTTCCTCAAAGGAAGTAATTTTTTACAAGCAATTAGAAAAAGTTACTAAACAATTTTATGAAAACAGAGAATTACTGAAAACAGAAGATAATAACGAGTTTATAAAAAGAATTACAAGATACCGTAAAAAAAGAATTAGATCTTTACTTCTAAGTACTAGACAAGAACTATATAAAGCAATAAATATAATTTTTAATGAAATTGAAGAAAGAGATGAATTAGAATTCAAACTATTACATAGTGAGTTTAAAGAACTTCAGAAAGTAAGAAGAGTATATAATTCAAGAGTTTTAATCTATAATCAAACAATAAGTGTCTTTCCAACAAGATACTTAGCACTACGAATGAATTTAGAATTAAAAGAATATTTTGGCTAAGCACATTTTTGTGCTTTTTCTTTATGAAAGTTTTTTCATTAGAAAATAATGAAAATAGGCGCTATTTCGCAGTTTTCTATGAAAAACAAGATATTTTTACAAGCGCTTTCAAAAAAATGTTAAAAAAACTTGCTTTATAGGAAAAGTTGGTATACTATATTAATGTTTTATATTATATATAAAAAGAAAACAGAGGTTGAGGATTATGGATCAGAACTTTAAACTACAGTTAAAAGTTGTGAGAATAGTTGCCGTTTTTAAAAAAAACGACTTTTGTTTATACTTGACAAAAAATTAGGATAGAAATCGCTTTTTTAGATTTCATCCTTTTATTATTACAGGAGGATTTCATATGAATACTGTAGTTATTGGTGTTATTGGAGCAGATGTTCACGCAGTGGGAAATAAGATTATTAATTATGTTTTAACTAATAAAGGTTACAACGTTGTTAATGTTGGTGTTTTGTCATCGCAAGAAGATTTTATCAATGCAGCGATTGAGACAGACGCAAAAGCAATATTGGTATCTAGTTTATATGGGCATGGAGAGATAGATTGTCGTTTTTTCAAAGAAAAATGTGAAGAAGCAGGGCTTGGCCATGTTAAATTATATGTTGGTGGTAATATTGTTGTAGGAAAGCAAGATTTTACAGAAGTTGAGAAACGATTCAAGAAAATGGGATTTGATCGTGTTTATGGACCTGGACAAAAAATTGAGGATGCGCTTGAAGACTTGAGGGAGGATATTGGTAAATAATGAAACCTTATCTTTTAGTTGATTTTGGATCTACTTATACAAAACTAACAGCTGTTGATTTGGATAGTGTATATATTATTGGAACATCTAAAGCACCAACAACTGTTGAGACGAATGTAATTGACGGATATAACGAAGCATTTAAAAATCTAATTACAGATCATCCGGAAATCAAAGAGATTTCTGGAGTTTCAGCTTGCAGTAGTGCTGCTGGAGGTCTTAAGATGGCTGCAATAGGATTGGTTGAAGAATTGACAGTAGAGGCTGCAAAAAGAGCTTGTTTGGGTGCTGGTGCAATTGTAAAAAAAGTGTATTCACATCATATGACTAAAAGAGAAGCAAAAGAACTATTAGCTGCTGATATCGATATTATTTTACTAGCTGGTGGAACAAATGGTGGTAATAAAGAATGTATTGTCCACAACGCAAAAAAACTTAAGTTAATTGATATCAAAGTACCAGTGATTATTGCTGGAAATAAAGATGCAATTGATGAAATTGAAGAAATATTTGAAGAAAGTAATATTGAAAGCTACTTTGTTAGCAACGTTATGCCACAATTAAAAAAATTAGATGTTGTTGAAGCAAAATTCCAAATAAGAAAAATC
>JAOZSP010000052.1 GCA_029939615.1 Candidatus Izemoplasma sp.
ACTCATGAGATATGTTATTTTCATCTAATACAGTGTATAATCCACCGATTAGTTTTGTGATTAATCCTTTTTCCAAATAAAGCCCTCCTAATAAAGATAATATTTCATACATTATTATATCATATCTCTACTAAATACGGTTACCATAAAGAAAAAAGAGACCAAGTCTCTTTTTATTTCATGTTTTTATGTAATATATTAGTTCCTTTTTTCTTTCTCCTTTTAGATTCAATATTCAATATCTCATCTACTACGTAAGAGTAATTAATTATTTCCTTTTTCCCAATATCGCTTAAAGAATAATGTCCTCTAGTAATTCGATCAAACCAACCATAATAATTTTGTTGCAAAATCGAAGCACATTTATAGTCATTAGTTAATTCCTTGATTTCTTTTATAGTTAACTCTTTTCCTATTAAATAATGAGCTACTATGATTGCTCTTTCGCGGTAAGCAGTAATAATTTTTGTTTTAGTTACTCCTCCTGTATTAAAGGCAGTATATCGTTGTTCAAATTCTTTTAATAGCTTCCTTTTCTTAATTCTATTTTTTTTCATAGTATAGTTCATCGGATCCAAAAATGTTTGCACAGAGTCTTTTTTCATATCAACAAAAAGCAATCCTAGTTGTAACCTTCTAACAAGATGCATTTTTTCTCTAAACTGTTTTGATCTTAGTTGTTTAGTTAGAGGTCTTTCAATAGCAAGATAAACATAATCACTAATTCTTTGTCTTTTACAACCTTGATACATCAAGGTTGTATTAAGTGTTTTTTTCATCTCAACAATTACTACTAAGTCATCCTTAACAGCAGTAATATCAGCGTTTAACACTTCTGCCTTAACTGAATATCCTGCTTTTTCAAGATGTTTTTTTATACTTTGATACATGTCTTTTTCTAACATAATAGACTCCTTGAATTATGTTTCTATTTTTGTTGTTTTCTATACTTCAAATTTAATATTTTCTAGATCTATTAACCAATTTTTCTCTAATTCATCCTTTGTGAAAATAATGAAATCACCTGCAAATTGCTTACTTTTCTTATCTGCTACAGTAACTTCACCTTCTGAGAATAAAATCGTATATCCTTTTTGTGTTTCCAAAAGTAATTTGTTTTCTTTATTATAAATTCCTAACTTATATTCTCTTTCCCCCTCAAACAATGCTAATTTATCAGCGTATTCTTCTACATTTATATCATTGCACTTGTACTTAGTTTTGCCACTTTTAAATGTTACTGCATTTGGATTATCATCAATCTTCAGTGTTGTGAAACGATGAAATCCTTTTCTAAGTACTAGTTTCCCAGAATTATTTACAACGTTTGTAAAAGTATGGATTAACTTAACTCCAGGTAGTGTTAAACAATATGTTTCATAAATCAAACCTTTTAGTTCAGGCTCTTTTTGAAGATCAAGAGATATCTTTATCCCTTGCCATTCGTTCCCGAAATTATCTGATATTTTCACAAATTCAGCAGTTCGGTTTTCTTTTAATGCTGTAATATCTTGGATTCCATTAGAACGCTGAACTATACCTCCAACAAAATCACCCCACCACACTCTTTCTTTTGGAAGGGGGTAATTTGAATCTAACCATTCGTATCCATCAAATTGTAATGAAAAAATAGAATCGGCATATTTACTAGATGTCTTAAATGATAACTCACCATTAGATACTTCTAATATCCCATCTTTTTGCACTAAACTTATTTGACCTTTTACTTTATGAATTAGTCTATTATAACTTACAAACCTATCTCTTAGAGAAATATCTATCTTTTGCAATTCTGGAGCAACTGTTATAGATGATTCTAATGGAACTTCTAAACTACCCACAGTTATTGTTCCTTTAATATCGGTTTTCCTATTATTTACAACAGACATCTCTACATTCTGTTTTGAAAAAGGATTTCCGTCATTTATTACTACATCTAAGTATTTCACTCTTTTTCTATTCCCTTTGTTACCTGTAAAAGTTCTAAAGTCCTCAACATTCGGATGAACAAATGAACAGTAGAATTTTGAACTAAAGTATGACTCATCAGTGTTAAGAATAATATTGGATTTGTCAAAAGTCATTTTCCAATCTGTTATTTTCATTTTCTCATCTTTACTCCACGATACACCATATTTAAGATTTTTATTATATATCCAGTTCTCATCGACTTTTATATCACTAATATTTTCAAGTGCTGATCCATCAGTTCCAATCACTTCTAGAAACTTACCATCATATGGAATAACACAATCTTTTAAATTTAGCCAAAGAGGAATTGATAATGATAACTCCCTTGATAATCCTTTATTTAAAAGTTCATAACTTACACTCAACAACCCATATGTATTATTAACGTGAATTATTACTTGAACATCTTTAAATGATGTAGAGGTAAAGATAATATCCATGTCATTACTTGATTTAAACTGAATTTCTGGCTTTGCATTGCTAAATTCTAAACTATATGGCAATCCAATTCGTGGTACAAAGAATGTAGCTTGTGCTCTTTTATCATAACCGTTAATAATATCCATGCTATTACCATGTAAATTAAATGTGAACATATAATTTCCACTAACTATATATGCTTTATCTTCCATTAAACAAGTAAAGGAAGTATTAGACCCTTTGAAAGGTAGAGAAACTCGTTTCTCTACTTTTTTATCTCTAAAACTAATCGAAGCTAATTCATTATAAAATCCGTAGTCATATAGCATATAACTTAGTTTTATTGATCGTTTTTCTTTAGAATTCAATTCCACTTGAATATCATTACCGAATTCCACAAAATTGCTAGGTAATTTTATTACAAATGTTTCTTTTGTGCTTAGGTTATTTTCAATATCTAAATAACAATCATAATCTTTGTTTAAAACATGATTATATAGTGTTGTATTCAATTTAAGCTTTACAGGGTATTTTGGCTCAATTCCTACTTTGAAACTAGCTGATTTACCGTTAATAAGTAATTTTGCTTCAACTACTGGATGTGTTTCACTTTTTTCTTGATCTTTAGTAATTGATCCTACATAAAATGGATTACTAATAATCACTTCTTCTTTCACATCAATTGTTTTATCCATATTAAACTCAATATTCTTATTGTTTTTTCCTTTAAATTTAATCTGTAATTTCTTATTTGATTTATTTACCAGTCTAAACTTAACTTCATATTGATTATCAAATACTAAATCATGTTCATCTATTGTCATTTCAATTAAATAATCTGGAGTTTCAATATATCTTATCCCTCTACCTGTTTTCTCAAATTCAATCGCTAATTTTGTATCTTTGTTTTCAAAGTCATAACGATAATATTCAAAACCATTCCTAGATTCGCCATCTTGTTCCATATTTATTATTCTTTTACTATCTTTATACCACTCTATTTTATTTAAATAGTCTTTTAGTGCTTCTGTTTGGTATAAGTAAGGGATAAAATTCATTAAATGAACCGAACTATTTCTTCTTTCCCAAAAGAACCCGCATTTTTTATAAAGGGGCATCGCTTTAATATTTCCACTCCAAGTAAACAAATCGAACCTTGGCCACTTAGATACTATTGCATCTTCTAATACTTTCAAAATTAATGCTTTTCCAACTTTTTTTCCATGATATTCAGGAATTACATTTAATAATGGTAAATACGAAGCTCCTTCATCATGTTTGTACTCAGATAAACTACAGTATCCAACAACTTCATCATTATCAATAGCTATATACAGTTTTTCATTCCCTGAGTTTGCTTCTGATGCAATAACATCTGATGTAGTTGTTATTGATTCATCATTACCCCATTCTTCTTTACTCTTATTCCACATTACAGCTACTTTTTCAGCATATTTATCGTTATATTCTACTATTTTCATTTGTGTCCCTCATTTCATATGTTTTTTATTCTGAACTATATTCGGTTATTGGGTATATATCATCACTATAGTTTTTCCAAAAAATAGAAGTTAAATACTCATCTATCGAATCATTTGATACATATATTTTGAAATCCTCTTCATCAACAGGACCAAAACTCACAGTTAAAAATGTAATGCTTCCATCAATTAAGAGACTTCTATTAACAATGATTGTATCAATACTACTATTTGTTAATGCATACATTCTAATATACATTACACTACTTGGAATATTTAATTCTGACAACATTTCCGCACCATGAAATGCTCCCATACCGATATTTGTTAGTTCATTACCTAAATCAGTCATTTCTAAATACTTGTTATATGCAAAAGAATAAGGACCTATTGATAAGATTCCTTCTGGCACAGTATAGCTATCTCCACTTTTTGCAGCTGGATATTTTACTAACTCAGCATCATTAAATAAAACACCGTCTATTGTATAATAATGTTCATTATTTTCATCTACGACAATTTCCTTTAAATTACTTAATCCCTGAACAACAAACTCAATATTAAAAGACTCACTAATAATGATTGTTTCTAAGAACATATTATTCATAAAAGCATACATATTTATTGTTTGCAAACTATCTAGTAGTGTGTAGCTAGTCCCTTCTTTACCTGGTGGGTAATATATTAGTCTAGTAAGGTTTTTATTATAAAGAACCCCCTCTAAAACAGCAAAGAATTCACTTTCTTCACCTACTATGAAATTTCTTAAACTAATACATCCTTCAAATGAGTCAGCGAAGAAAAACGAAGTAGCTTCAGGTATTTGCACAACTTCTAAAGACGTAGCTCCTTTAAAAGCAAAGTTCCCAAAAGTCATATGAGCACTCAACTGGAAATAATTACTATCTACTATTGCATTATAATAAAAATACTCTATTCCATCTATCCAAATTGAATCATTTATACTTACAATTTCTAATATTGGACATCCATCACTGAATTTCCAAGTTCCTTCTTCAACACTTCCTTCAATAATTATACAAGTTTCAGTATATTCAGCCATAATATCGTCATACGCTAAATCGCTTATCATATCAAGTACAGTAAGAAGATAATTCCCATAAAATGATACTTCCTTTAACTCTATACTGTTGTAAAAAGCAAATGAATTTACATATGCATCGACAGGAATAATCACTTCAACTAGATTTGATTCTTCAAAGGCGTAACCCATAATACTTGTAACTAATTTTCCATTAATCATTTGAGGAATTTTCAAATGTGTCGCATTACCTGTATAACCAGTAATACCAACTTTATTTGGTTCTTGTTCAAATTCAGTATATTCAAATACATCCGTAACTATTTCAAAACTTGCATATAAGGTTATATCACGAGTCACTGTATATTCATCATAATATATATAATCTTCTGATGTGTATCCAACAAACAGCATTCCCTCTTCTTCTAATTCAGGAAGTTCAATTAAAGTATTCTCTTCAATATTCTCAATAACTTCAATTAATTCTCCATTGTTGTATAGTGATACTGTATACGTTGGGATAACCTCTTCTTTATCACACCCACTAATTCCAACTACAAAAATAAACAGTAGTAAAACTTTACCAATCATTCTTAACTCCATTATTAAATCCACCTTTCAAGAAAAAAAGCCCAAGAAGGACTATATATATATTCTCCTTACTTTCATTATTATAACATATCTTCTTAAAAAAAATCAGATAAAAGAACATACAAAAAGAGACCAAGATTCTTTCTCGGTCTCTTAGTAAAAAGAGGAAAATTTAATAAATTCAAAGAGAATTACAATTTATTTTCAATCATATTCTTAATCACTTTTAAATCTAATTTTGGTATTCTATCATATGTTAGAAGACCGTTAATTTCTTGTTCAACATCTGTTAACTGTGTATAACAAAATCCTTGAACAAAACTTGATTCAAAAATAGGTTTTATTACGTTACCTAATCTCAGTTCAAAATCACTATTGTTCCCTGCATTAGAGTATCCCCAGCCTTTTTGGCCGTTTTTTTGATATGATATTCCTCCAAATTCAGTTACTAATATCGGTTCGCCTTTATACTCATAGCCTTTATTATATAATGGTTTATACCCTGGTTTTGAATTCAACAATAAGTCTATTGAACTATATCTCTCTTTTAATACATCATATTTGCTTTCATAATCGTGGACAGTTAACATATCCGTTTTAGAGTGTTCCCATCCATCATTTGATATAACAATTCTTGAATCATCTATTTTTTTAGTCAAATAATACATTTCATCTAAAAAATCAATTTGTTGTTGTGAGTTTTCTAGATTTGGTGTTCCCCATGATTCATTCATTGGAACCCAGGCAACAATACATGGATGATTATAATCCCTGTTCATCGCAGATTTCCATTCACTCTTAAGATTTTTTTTACTTCTTGCACTAAAACTATATGCACTGGGTAATTCTTCCCAAACTAACAATCCATATTTATCCGCAAAGTACAAATATCTCTCTTCCTCAATTTTCTGATGTTTTCTAACTCCATTAAATCCCATACTCTTAGTAAGAACTATGTCTTGAATTAAATCTTTATCTGTTGGTGCAGTTAGAAGAGAAGTTGGGTAATAACCTTGATCTAATATAAGTTTCATGTAGTAATCCTTATTATTTAATTTCACTCTATTATTATCAATTGAAATTTTTCTCATTCCAAAATATGAAATTACTGAATCAACGATATTTAGTTTATTATACACATAAAACTCAATATCAAATAGATTAGGACTTTCCGGACTCCAAATATACTCATCAAATTTTTTTAAGGAACTCAAATCGAAAACTTGTTCAAAAGAATCACTTACAATATCAGTCGTATCTTCAACAATAATTTCATTTTTAAATTTAATTATTGTTCTTATACAATGATTTTCTTTTACAAGTGATAATTGATAAGAAACTTGTAGTTTCTTATCATCTAATAGAGGTAACATTTTTACATCTTTTAAGTGAATATCATTAACTTCTTCAAGCCACACAGACTGCCAAATACCTGATGTTCTTGTATAGTATATACTTTCAGATTCTTTTTTCCAGTATTGTTTCCCTCTAGGCATCTCCAAATCTTCCATATCATCATAAACTCTCAGAGTTAGATGATTCACTTTTCCTATAATAATATACTCTGAAATATCAACATGAAAAGAAATATTTCCACCAGTATGCATTAAAGCTAAATCCCCATTTACATATATATTACATTTATAATCTACAGCACCAAAATGCAGTATGATCTTTTTATGATAATCATTGAGAGTAAATTCACGATGATACCAAATAATCTTATGTACTTCTTTTGTATTTATCCCACTCAGCTCACTCTCATAGCAAAATGGCACGACTATTTTCAAGTCAGTCTTTAAATCTTGATTCCATTTTTCAGATAATCCAATATCAGAATCATCAAAGGAAAAATCCCATAATCCATTTAAGTCTTGCCAGTTATCTCTTTTAAACTGCGGGCGTGGATACCCTCTGTCCATATAAATTCCTCCTCTAGTTCTTAATTCCAGACATCATAATTCCTTTTACAAAGAATCTTTGTGTAACCATAAACAAGGCCAATACTGGAATAATAGATATCACAGTAGCTGCCATTAATCTTGAATAGTAAATATTGTAATTTCCTTGCATAAGAGCTAGTCCTACTGGCAAGGTGCGATATGTATCACTATTTAAAACAATTAGCGGCCATAAATAATCATTCCAATTACCCATAAAGGCAAACAATGCGACAACTATTAAAACTGGTTTAGCTAAAGGTATTACTATTCTTAAATATATTTGAAAATGATTAGCTCCATCAATTTTAGCCGATTCAATTAAGTCTTTAGGGATATTTAAGAAGAATTGTCTTAATAAGAAAATTCCAAATACTCCACCAAGACCAGGAATAATTAGTGATTGTATTTTATCAAGCCAATCAAATTTAATCATAATTGAATACAAAGGGATTAAATTCATTACTGCCGGAATCATCATTGTTGCAATTAACGCCCAAAAGATTTTATCACGGTGTTTGAACTTTAAAACTCCATATCCATAAGCAGCTAAACTTGCAATTATGAGATATAACAAAGTGTGTGCTCCAGCTGCCATAAAACTATTTGTTATGTAGTGCAAAATATTGTTATTTGTATCTGTAAAGATGAACTTATAACTTTCAAAAGTAAATTCTTTTGGAAAAAGATTTAATCCTCCAGATACAGCTTCTATCTCCGTCTTGAATGATGTGCTAATTACCCAAAATATTGGCATCAACCAAAAGAAGGAAATTATGCTTAAGATAATAAAACTAGTTCTTTTTTGCTTCTTTTCTACTGCTTTAATAGCCATATTATCACCCTAACCTTTTTATTATTTTTGATTGAATAATACTAATTGATATCATAATAATACCAAGGCATACAGCCATTGCTGTAGCTATCCCAGGATTAGGTCTTCCGCCACCAAAAGCAATTTCTCTAATGTACATCATTAATACTTTAGTTGTTTCAGTAGGACCTCCACCTGTTGCTAGTTGTGGTTGCCCAAAGACATTAAACGATGCTAAAGTTGTCATTATTGTTATATAAATTAAAGGATTTTTCAAACTAGGAATTGTAATATAAAAGAACTTTTGAAATATATTTGCTCCTGCAACTTCTGCTGCTTCATATAAATTCCCAGGTATTTCCTTTAACGCTGCTGTAAAAATAATCATATTTGCACCTATAGTCCACCATACCGTCATGATAACTAATGAAACCCATGCATAAGGTTGATCTCCAAGCCAAGGAATATTCCCAAATCCAACTTCATTTAATGTAAGGTTTAAGATACCAACATTAGTATTTAATACCCATTTCCAAATAAGAACAAGCGTAGATATACTTAGTAAAGATGGTAAAAAGAAGACACCTCTAAACACTTTGTACCCTTTTGGTTCTACATTAATAAGCATAGCAAAAAGCATAGGAATCCCTACTAATAAAGGAACACTTATTATTACAAAAGTAAAAGTATTTTTAAGTCCATTCCAGAAGTACTTATAGTAAATACTTTCTTGATCAAATAATATTGAATTAAAATTATCAAATCCAACATATTCACGCATATCTGGAAAAAACATATTCCAATTATATAAACTGATTACAATCCCATAAAAGAATGGGAGAATAAAAAATAGTAAGAATATTATTAGATGAGGTGCAATAAATAAAAGTGGAAAATACTTCTTAAATCTATTAGCGACCGAGTGCTGCATTCGT
>JAOZSP010000053.1 GCA_029939615.1 Candidatus Izemoplasma sp.
CGAAACATCAAACATTACTTTTTCATCGTCATTTACCCAATCTAAATCACGCCATACTTCACATCCATATAAATGCTTAGGACGAATAGTTTTATCTAACAATCTAACTGCTTTAATAACTTTTGTAACAACCCCTAAATGAGTATCATGTTTATCAGCTAGGTTATGAGTATATAAAAATTCTGGCTTTGTCAGTTTTAATAGGTCTGCAAGTTCTTGAACTATAACTTTATTATTTGAATCTTTAGTTTCATTACTTGGATAATCTAATAATGCAAGAGCACCATATTCACCTATATCCGCTGCTGCTTTTTGCTCTACTTTTCTAACAGCCATCATTTCCTCATTTGTATAATCTTTATATATGCTATCTCTAGCACTTCCTGAACCATTCGTAACAATAACTCCTGTAAAAGATTTTTCTTCTTTTTTATAACATTTTAAAATACCATCATATGCCATTATTTCAAGATCATCAGGATGAGCTCCAATTGCCATATGAGTAGTTTTTTCTAAAGCTTTTTCGGTTAATTCATTATTCGGAATATAAAATTCTGCACTTGGTTTATTAAGTTTCATAGATATACCTTCTTCTTATATTTTAGGAAGACTTGCGGCAGCTATTGATTGTCCAACTCTTCTGCTTTTTTCATCTGGTAAAATCAGTTTAATTTTTTGATACAACTCATTAAATTCCTCTTCTAACACCTTATTAGCTACTGATAATAGTATATTGCCTGCATCTTTAGAAGTTACTCTACCTAAAACTAGGATATGTTCTATATCGTAAAATTCAGCATAATATGCAATACTGTATCCTAAATAACATCCAATAGTATTAAAGATATTTTCAGCACGAGGATCTTTTTCATCTAACAATTTTTGAACAACTTTTAGCTTTTCAGCTGGAGACAGGTTTTCATCAAGTTCAATACCAGCTGGTTTAGCTAATTTAATTACTGAATCTTGTGAAAAATACTTAACTCCACAACCATAATCTAAAGACCATTCATCTATTAACGAATCTTTATTGTAATCCACTGGAACAAAAGCAAGTTCATTAAGCCAGCCAGTAATATTCCCTTTTTCATCAACGTACCCTGCAGCTTCACTTGTTCCCATTGCAATACCTAGTATTCTATTTGAACCAAGACTCATCGCCCCAGCTAAAGCCGTAACATCACCATCGTTAGATACTTCTATTGGAACATCGCCCATTTCATGTGCGATACGTAAAAACATATCTCTTACTTCTTTATCAAATTTATCTTGAGGTACTTTTAAAAATAAAGATGCAGCACTTACTCTTTTATCGATATATATTCCAGCTGCACTTACTCCAATAGCATCTACT
The DNA here is from genome assembly GCA_029939615.1 of Candidatus Izemoplasma sp. Classification (GTDB taxonomy): domain Bacteria; phylum Bacillota_I; class Bacilli_A; order Izemoplasmatales; family Izemoplasmataceae; genus Xianfuyuplasma. Next base: position 1,355 of record JAOZSP010000053.1, read on the forward strand.
CTTTCCATTTTAGATGCAGCTCGTTTCATTGAATCTAAAATACCTTCATAATGATAGTTAGGATCACTTTGAAGTTTAGGATGCCAAACAACTTCTTCACTATAAATAGATTCTCCATTTACAACCGCTGAAACCTTACGATCACTACCACCAGCGTCAAATCCAATTCGATATCCATCTAAATGTCTTCCTAAAGGTTTTGATATTTCAGAAGTATTTGGAACTTGATTTACATCTACTACTTCAACAACAAAATCATTCTCATATATCTTCGACATAAAATCAGCATCAAATTCTCTTTCTCCACCTTTTTGATACGCTTTTTTTAAGCGTTCCCCTAAATCTTTTGGACCTCCGAAAATGATTTTCCAACCACCTTTAAGCCAAACAAGTGTTTTAACTAAACGTTCTATGTATAAATAATTAGCTTCAAATTGAAGTTCACTTTCATTAAAAATCAGTGTTTTAGTTGTAGCAATTTGTCCATTACTTCTTTCAATTGCAATACTTACTTTTTCAGGATTACCAGCTTCATTAACACTTTTTAAAAATGCTTTTTTACCTAAAATCATTGGAAAATAATTAGGATCTAACGGTAATTCTCTATTTGCTTTTTGATTGAATTTAAATAATTTCATCTAATTCACCTCTTTCTCTTTTATGAGTATAGTATAACACGATAGCATTTGAAAAAAAAAATCAAATAATGTCCATTTGAAAATGTTTAATAAAAAAAAGGATACACAAGTATCCTAATTTGTTGTATTATCATTTGCGTTTTAAACCTATAATTTAATTAGTTATTATCATTAGTCTTTAACTTGTACAACTCTTCCACTGCGAAATGAAGTTTTGTGACAGCAAACTCTTTATCTGTAGGATATAAATAATACGTATCATTAGTATTAGAAAAACTAACACAATCACCTTTCTCAAAATAATCAAATTCAACATGAACACCGTAATTAGCTAAAACTGTTTTATCAACAGATAACGATTCGTCTCCAATCGAAGCACTTAGATGAAATCCTGTCATATCATGAATTAATTTCCCTTTACCAAGTCTATAGTACCCAGTACTGTTTGGTAATGAATCAATCTCAACTTCTATTTCAATATGATATTTTCCTGACTGTAATTCTTCTTTTACTTTTTGTCTTTGCCATTCAAACCAATCAGGAATATGAGAATGTTTTGTTTCACTGTTTAATGAGTGAAGACGACCTAAATCATCCATTTCATGAATTTCCCCACAGTTATTACACCATATCCTATTTCCATCACTCTTCATCTGAAATTCTGTATTACAACTTGGACACATATATAATACTTTATGAAGATTTTTCGCTCTATCTTTATAGTTTATTTTAATATTCTCTTCTAGTTGATAAGCGTAATCATCATATTTAAATGCTACATTTAATTGTTTATTAATCTCATCTATTGATAAACTCCTAAGCTCATCTTTGGTAAATAACTGTGTCATCTCAGTTTTTGTTCTTACTTTTCGTTTTTCTAAATTCCATACTGGTTGTCGTAAATGATGTCCATGTGATATTAGAGTAACAACAGGTAATCCAAACTTCTTAAACATTTTACCTAAACTTTTAGGTAAAATAGAAGATGTACCAATAAGTGAATACCTTGCTTCTGGATATATTTCACAAATTAATTTAAGCTCTTCTAAACTGTATTTTATTCTTCTAATCAACGAAGAATCAGAAACAAATTTTCTATTTCCAATACACCCAACATCACGTAATAAGTTCTCACGAAATATAAATCCATCGATCGCAACAATGTAATTTGCTCGACGAGGAAAAATAGCTCTTGTAGCAACTTTAAAATCTAAAAAACTATTATGATTACATAATAAGATATATGGCCCTTTTAATCCCTTCATTCTAATCTTTTTAATCTTCGCTTTAACAATAAATGTTTCGGGAAAGCTTAATACCCAAGCTAACAACTGTAAATACCATTTAGCTTTTCTTGGTTGTTTGGTTAAATCAAATCTTGGCATTTGGTCTACTTCACTAATTGCTCGATAATTAATATCACTAATTTTCACCTAATCCACCTCTTATACTTTGTAGTATTTACTGATATTTTCGATAATCATAGTTTTCTTATTTTCATATAAATCATATAGAAATTCATCAATATTATTTTCAAGAAAATCTTCTATGCTTATTTCAAATTCAATTAGCGTAGTTTCTAATAATTTAATTTCTTCTTTTGTGAATATTTCAGATAACTTATCAGTTTTCACACTTTCTCTCGTTTGTGTAATTGTATCAAGCGAACATTTTTCAGTCAAAACTAATCTACCTTTATTGTTACAGAGTATACACTCACTTGTTCCATCATCCTGACTCTCCTCATAAAAAATAACGACATCTAATCTATTGCATAATTCCTTAATTTCTGGAATCTCAAAAAAATTAGAATCAATGTGATTTTGCATCATAATTGATGCTTCTTGAAGACTACTTGCGTTCTTCCCATAGATTTTCAATAACTCATAATCAATTCTCATATCGTCACCTTCTCACTATTTGCTTATACTTAATAATAGCATTTAATACAGTTATCTCCTATTATATAAGTAATATCAATTTTGTAACTTTTTGGTTTTCTACAAACTTCTCAAAAATAGACATCAATTTCATAATAATAACATCCCTATTATTTCATACCATTTTTTTCCTCAAATTCAGTACTATTTTAATTCCATAATGCCACAATCACTACCATTATAGCCAATAATCTAAGTAAAATGCGCCTGAATATTTCTTTCACATCACTGAAAAAAAGAATGAAAACAATCTATTTTAAAATAAATGAACATTATTATTGACATTATATTGAACCTTGTATATACTGTTGTTGCGTAAAGAAAAAAAGATATTTTCACAGATAGTTTTTATAAGAAAAATAATAATAATAATACGCAAATAATCATATTAAGGAGGAAAAAATATGTTACGTTTAGCAATTAACAAAACAGGATTATCAAAACTTGGTTTTGGAAATAACAAAAACTCAAATTACACATCTACATTAAGTTCAAGAAAAATTAAAAAATCAGCTATGAATGAGCAACTTCTTCAATCTTATGCAGCATTACATGCAGCTGGATTATTTAGACAATTTTAGATATTCTTACTGTTTCCACATACGATAGTTAGTCGTATGTTGCTGAATTATTACTTTTTCTAAGTGTAATTACTTTTTAGAGATTTATAAAATGCCAATTACTTTTAGAAAAGGTAACAAACAGCTTTATAATTAATCTGCAAAACTACATAAAAATCCCTCAAAATGAAATTTGAGGGATTTTTTGTTACTTATTGTATACATGTACTTATCATTATTACTGTTTTCTCTTTAGAATATGTTTACTTTTTCAACCTTCTTATAAAAGAATACATTATCTATTTGATATTCAAAAGACAAGATTTTATCCTTATCAAATATTCTTTTATATTTCTTTGAACTCGTTAATAGATTTCGTTTATTGCTTATTATTAATGTACCTTTTGGTTTCAAAACTCTTCTTACTTCTTTATATAGTTTCTTTTTATCTCTAATCATATCGTATGAATTGAACAAAAATATTGTATCTAAGGAATTATCTTCTAATCCTGTATCAAGGGTTCTTGTTAAGATAGTTTTTATATTCCTGATACCAGTTGATTTCATTAAATCTTCAACATATTTAATAGATAATGGATGAATATCCAAAGCATAAACCATACCATTTTCACCAGTTATTCTAGCCATTTCTATTGCCAAATGTCCAGGTCCACATCCTAAATCAAGGACATTATATCCTTTTTTAATTATCCCGGAATTTAGAAATTCCAACTCGTTTACAAGTCTCTTTACAGAATGTCTTTCATACATTCTTTTCGCAATAAAATTAGGGACAGGTCTATCTTTTATCATTAGAGATTCCTCTCCCAAATGCATTAATGGTATGTATAAGATTTAATAATTGTAGAGACAAGAGATGTTTTTTCATTTAAACTCCTTCTTTCTTTATTTTTCAAAAATACAGTCGTTCACATTACATTTTCAGTATACTACTAATATGAAAAAAAGCATAAGTATTCAAAGAATTATTCAATGTAAAATACTCATTTATTACTTCTTTTACCTGTAATATGTTCAATTATAATCTCAACTAAAATAGTTGAATCAAAATCCTTCTCTACATACGCAATTCCTTCCTTTAAAAATTTATCTGAATATTTTTTAATAAGTTCAATCAAAATTTCTTTATCAGCTGGAATAATTTTAGCTTTCCCATAAACAATAACACTTTGATAATTTGTAGTAAATTTCTCTTCAATAATTTTAACATTATCAAATACAGTAAATGAAACATTAGAGTTTATCTTAATATTCAATAATTTTAACCCCTCTTTTGCACTATGAAAATAAATTTTATTATTAAATAGCACATAATTTAATGGCACAGTATGAGGATAACCATTAATTCCTATAGTTCCTAAAACTCCTTCTCTACAGTGTTTTAAGAATTCATAAGTTTCATCTTCGTTCATTACTGATTTACTTCTTCGCATTTTTAGGAACATAATACCACCTCTTCTATTTCATAGTTTATCATATCAGCACAAAAATGTATTCTTATCTAAACTAAATATTTGCGCTGTTGCAATTTTCAATTTCTTTTAGTAAAATGTTGGTATCTAACTTTTAGGAGGTATTCCAATGAAATCAAAATATTTGATTTTTATATTAATTTTCATGATGTTCTTAATTACTGGTTGTAGTAATAACCTTGAAGTTATTGATGATACTCCTACTCAAGAGGATGATACTCCTGTTGTAGAAGATGAAGATCCTAATAATAATGAGGAGGAAGATGTTGTGGAAAATATTAGTTGCTCTGAAAGTACTGAATTAGTAACCCTTGATAATACTTCAACTTTAGATGCTGAATTTTTATGGAATAACAGCGTTTCTTGCGAGGGATTAGAATTAGTCGATGGAATTATAAAATACAAAGAAGGATTAACTGAAGCATCATTAACTACTTCTATATTCTCTATTGAACAGTTTGATGAATTTGTTCCTTCTTGGAATATTATAATAGATAGTGATATTAAGGTTCGTATTAAAGTAAGTGTTGGAAATAGTGATGGGATGAGCGAAGAATTTTTAATGGGCTATTGGACTCTTGGTTATAAGACGTCATTATCTAATCAGACAAGCGATTACGCTAAAGTATATATTGATACAATAGTAGCACAAGATATTTCTTTAGATAGAGTCTCTTTTACTATTACTTTTGATGAAGGTGCTTTCTCACTACAAAATATTTCTCTTACTACTATTCCTACTGGTTCTATATGGTTATTTGATGAAACTAAATTAGTCGAATATAATATTAATGTTCCTACAAAACAACAATTAAGTATTCCAGATATAGGTAGTTCAATATGTTCCCCTACTTCTCTATCAATGATTTTGGCTTATTATGGAGAAAATTTACCGCCAAGCGACGTCGCAGAATTTGTTCGTGATAAAGGATCCCAAATATACGGTAATTGGTCTTTTAATACGTCTTATGCTGGAGGGTACGAGAATTTATTTTCAAGAGTTGAATATATAAATGATTTTGATACAATATTATCCTATCTATCACAAGATATCCCTTTAGCATTTTCAATAAAAACAAGTTCGGCTGCTTCCTTAGAAGGTGCAATAATGGCTTATCCCGCAGGACATCTAGTTGTTCTTCGTGGTCTCAAATACGAGAATGATATATGGTATGCTCTTGTAAATGATCCAGCTGAATATACAGATGAAGCTGTTTTAAGGCAATATGTACTATCTGAATTACTTGATGCTTGGAATGGCTACACATATGTAGTAACTAATCAAGAATTTGAGTAAATATTTTAATTGAACTTACAAAACAATAGTTAAATTTGTAGGTTCTTTTTTATGTCTAAAGGATAATCATTCATTTAATACAGGTGTGATGTTATAAGTGAATATTTAAATAATCCTAACTAAATTGTGTTGCATTCTTAATTTTATTATGCTAATATCTAAATATATTAAAACAAGTGTTATTATATACAAAAAGGAGAATTTTATGAGTAGAACAGCAGTACTAACAAAACAGCAGATAATTAAATGTGCTTATGATATAGCAAATAAAAAGGGAAAAGCAGCTATAACAATCCGTGAAATAGCAAACCAGTTAGGTAAATCTACAGCGCCTATATATACTCAATACACCAGTATTGATGCCATCTTTAAGGATTTGATTATATACATTAAAGATCAAGTATTCGAAACCACAAAGCAAAAAAGAACTACTAGTCCTTTCTTAAATGTTGGTGTTGGGTTTTTAGCTTTTGTAATCGAGAATAAATTAATATTTAATGATTTCTTCCTAACAATGGATGAACCTTTACATAATATCAGGAATGATGATTATTCATACTTAGATCAAATGAAGAAAAATCCGTTCATGTCTGTTTTTAGTGATGATCAACTTGAGTCTATAATATATGATATGCAAGTTTACACTTATGGTCTCGCAACCATAATTTGTACAAACATAGGTGGAAATCATGATCTTAACTACTATAAAACCAAATTAGAAATTAATGGTAACTCGCTAATGAATTATCATATATATAGTTCTGGAAAATACGAGGAAGTACTAAAAAATGTAATTGAAAAGTTTAGTGAGCACATTGATATTAAGGAGGTTCTAAAATAATGAAAATACTAATATTAAACGGAATACCAGATGACAAGAAATATTTGAGTTATGAAAAAGAAATAGAAAAAGCAGTATCTACAAATACAACTTCTGAAATTGAATATTTTAGATTAAGAGATATGAATATTAATTACTGTAGAGGTTGTTGGGATTGTTGGGTTAAAACTCCAGGTCTTTGCGGAATCAAAGATGATCACGAAATGATTCTTAGTAGAATTCCAAATGTCGATATGGTTTTATACATTTCCCCTGTGATTTCGGGATATGAATCATCAATTCTTAAAACCTGTAAAGACCGTAGTATTGGAACAGCACACCCTTATATTACAATACATAAAGGAGAACAGCATCATGTCCAAAGATATGATGCTATGCCAGATATTAGTGTGATGCTAATAACAGATGAAGATACAACACAAGAACACATAGATTTAATATCTTCTACTTATTTTAGAAACGCACTAAACTTTAGAAAAGACGACACATCAAAATTTACAACAATAAGTAATCCAGGAGGTGTAAAAGATGTCTTTGATCGTTTATAACGGAAGTCCTAGATGTGAGAAAAGCAATTCCTCAGTTATTACATCATGGTTTTTAGAAGGTTACGGAAATGACAACGTTGAAATTCGTTTTTTAAAGAAATTTAAACAACATCTTACATACGCAAAAGAAATGATAAATTATGATCAAATATTAATAATATTTCCTCTTTATGTAGATGGAATGCCTGGACAAGTAAAACATTTTTACGAAATAATTTCTTCTATTAAAGACAAAATCAAAGGTAAACAAATTACTTTCATTATCCACTCAGGCTTCTCTGATGGAATCCAAAGCAAAGTTTTAGAACACCATTGCAACATATTCGCGAATATAATGGAATTAAAAAACCACGGAGTAATTATTATCCCTGGAAGTGAAGGTTTTAGACTAATGCCTCCTGCAATGACAAAGAAAAAGCGCTTAGCTGTTTCAAGACTAGGAGCTTCCTATAAAGCAAATAAAAAATATAATGAAAACGACATTGAATTCTTATTTGGAAAAGAAAAA
>JAOZSP010000054.1 GCA_029939615.1 Candidatus Izemoplasma sp.
CAAAAGCGGCTCGATGAGCCGCTTTTTCAATTGTTAATCATCTTTTTTTTCGAAATAGTTATATTCTAATACTAATAAGTTGTACATATATTGATTTAGGAAAGCAGTATTTAACCCAAATATATACCATTCAGAAGTAGACTCGTCGTAAATTGTATATTTTTCACTTAGAGATTCATACCTAAAGTTAGAACTTATAAAACTACCGTCTGCAAATCTAACAATGTTATTACTTAGTCCAAATGCATCGTTTCCAAATACTTGAGCGTAATTTATATCAAGGTTAAATAGATTGGCAACAGTAGGCATTATGTCAATTGTTGATAAATATAGTTCACCTGTATTTTGCAATTTATTTGGCGAATTTGAGTATATTAGTAATGGAACATTATGAATATCCATTTCATCATTATCTATTTTGTATTCATTTTCGTAATCCCAAATAACATCATTATCTATACCATATGCATAATGATCTCCAAAGATCATTATTACAGTGTCATCTAGTTTTCCGGCTGCTTGCAATTCATCTTTTAGGTATCCAATTGCTTTGTCAACTTCGATGTGAACAGCTAAGTAATACAAAATCTCATCAGTATATTCAACAGGTTCAACAAGATTTTCTAGATAAAGTCGCGCTCTTTCTACGTTTTCAGGAGTTGCCATTTCATGTTCGTCTGTGTATTGGAAGTGGCCACTTACTGTAAGGATGTTAACAAAAAATTTATCATCGTTAATAAATTTTGGAACAGCCATTTTCATCATTTCATAATCACTTTCCCATACGTGATCAATTATAACTCGATCAGGATCAAATCCTGATGTTAAACCTAATTCTTCACTTCCCCAAAATTGATTATATCCTAGGGTCTGCAAGTGAAAGTTACCACGAGGATAAAAGTAATCGAAATAGTTATGAAAAGAATAAGTAGTGTAACCTTTTTCTTCAAACAGTTTAGGCATAGTATTTGGGAATGTATTATTCATGTAGGCATCCATACTTAAAGTAACATTTTTATCAGGATACATTGATGTTTGTACTAAGAACTCACTATCCGCAGTACTTCTATAGTAAAGAGGTGAGTAATAGTTTTCATAATATGAGTTATTCATTTTCATATCATACAAGTTTGGAGTAAGAGTCTCGTTTATTGCGAAAGTATCTAAACTTTCTGCCATGATTAAAATAAAGTTTTTATTTTCAAAGATGTCAGAATAATCATTTGAGTCGTGTACGTTTAAGGCTTCTTTTTCAAAATAATCATCAATTAGAACTTTATAAGCTTCAGCGCTTAAAGGGTCTGTACGTAATAAACTAAACAAATCTCTTTGTGTGTATGTTAATAATCCGAATTTTTTCAAAGCATCTTGTGAATTATACATATAAGTATATAAATCCATATCACTATATGAAATTAATGTTCCTACTTCATTTAATGTAATTGGGATGTCATCGTCATTTTCGGCTTGTATTTCTACATTTTCATTTATTGTTTGTAGAGATCCGAAAAATAATAAGAACGAGATAATTAGCAAGAAAAGTGGCTGTTTAAGAACACAATATTCAATATCAAAACTTATTATTTTATATTTTGAAAATATAAATAGTGAAGTTACAGGTAATAAATATGTTATGTGCCCGAATTTTACTGCTTGAAGGTAATCACTAAAGAATGAGAGCCCCGCTGTAAAATCACCAACAACAGTAAATGAGTAAAAACCTTCTACAAAAGAACTATATATTTCCTGGTTAAAATAAAGGAATGTTATTAACCCTATAAAGACGTAAGTAGTAATTTTTACTGTTTTTTCTTTAAAAAACATTAGCAAAAACATTATCATTAATGAATATGATAGACTAAATAATGATATTCTTAATACATCTCCATCAAATGAAAAGTTAAGAACTCTTAATTTGAATAGTACTTCAAGATATAAAATAATAAAAATAAGAAATGCAAATAATATTGATGAGTTAATTAATTTTTGTTTCATGAGATCATCTTCTTTCACAATTTAACATTATAACTTATATTTTGAAATAATCCAAATATTTAATAAGATTTTTTCTTAGGTATTTTAAATAAATATAGTAAAATTAAATTGAAATATCTTGACAATTATGGGCGTATTTAATAAAATGTATATAGTCTCTTTTTTAAATAGAAGTAGACGGCGATTGTGGCGAAGTGGTTAACGCACCGGATTGTGGCTCCGGCATTCGTGAGTTCGATTCTCATCAGTCGCCCCATGATGGGCTATGGCCAAGTGGTTAAGGCACCGGACTTTGACTCCGGGATCGATAGTTCGACTCTATCTAGCCCAGCCATCATGTGCGGGTGTGGCGGAACTGGCAGACGCGCTAGACTTAGGATCTAGTCTTTAGGGGTGCAGGTTCGATTCCTGTCACCCGCACCATGTGTAGATTAAAAGACAACTTATGTTGTCTTTTTTTGTTCTTTACTAGAGTTTTAGAAAAAGAATTATTGAGCTGTTTTTCTCTAATTATTTATTTGTTATAACCATTATTTTTGATATAATAATTATAGTGAGAGGTGATTACATGAATAATAATTTGAATAACGATATGAAAATGTATATTGATGAACTTACTGGGTTACCGGATTTACGTGGGCTTTATCATGAATATAGTGATAAGGATTTAACTGACATTCATTTTATTTATGTCGATATCGATGATTTTAATAAAATGAATATTATTTTTGGAGTTGATACTGTAGAGGATATGTTGAAGAATGTAGCACAAACATTGATGGATTATACTGATACAAATCACGTTTTTCGAGTTGGGAATGATCAATTTTTACTAATGACTTCTGAACATATCATATGTGAACCCACAGAACTTCAAAGAATTTTGAAACAACCTTTTAAGCATCATAAGATTCAATATGTTATCAATGCGAGTGTTTGTGTTGCTGATTATGATGATTTTAAAGGAGACACTTTAAAGCAAATTGTCAATATGTTAAGAATTTCTGTAGATTTAACAAAGAGTCTGGGTAGAAATACTTTGATATTTGCTAATCAAAGCCATAAAGCAAAGTATGATTTAATTACAGAGATTGAAACCAATATTTATGATGCAATGGGAAAAAAACAATTTTTCCCTCGTTTTAGACCTTTTGTTGATACTTTTACTAATGAGGTTATTGGATTTGAGGCTGTTTCTAGATGGGATTTGAATGGTAGAATATTAAGACCTCTTGATTTCCTAGAAATAGCACAATGGACTGGTATAATTTATGATTTAGAAATTTGTATTTTTGAAAAAGCATTACAGTTTTATCGTCAGTTGTTAGATGATAAAGCTATTAAACTATCTAAACGATTTAAAGCAGGAATTAATATGTCTGAGTATACTTTAATTACTGTTGAGATTGAAACTATTATGGAGTTATTGAATAAATATGATGTTTCTGCAAAAGATGTAGTTATAGAAATAAAAGAATCATATATTGAAGATAGATATGTATGTGATAAAGTAAATAATTTATATGAATTAGGATTTGTGTTGGTTTTAGATGATTATTCAAATGCAGCATCTTCATTAACACATTTGGCCGATTTGAAAGTTGATGTATTAAAATTATCAAAATCTTTAATAGAAGAAGTAAATCAAAGCGAAGAGTATTTAGGTATGAAAAATGTATATAAGTTTTTTGTTGATATTAGTAAAAAGTTTGATTTATCAGTTATTTCAACGGGTATTAGTGACAAACGTGACTTGAAATTAGTAAAAGAACTTGGAGTAAACATGGCGACTGGAGATTATTTTTCAAAAGCAGTATCAAGAAGTAAATTTATACAATACATTAAAGATAATAAGAAGAGGAGGTAAAATATGATTTCTCTTTTATCATCTTCTATTACAGAAGAAATGGGATGGTTTGCTACTGCATGGCATCACATGTATGATAATCCGATATTTGGTGTTGCTATTTTGGTCATTTTTGGTCTTCTTGGTGGAAAACTAATAAGTTTAGTTAAATTTCCACGAGTTACCGGATATATATTGATTGGAATTATTATTGGACCTAGTGTACTTGCGATGCTATCTCATGAAATGGTTGAATCATTTACGATTATTAGACAGGTTGCTATTGGATTTATTGGGTATACAATAGGACTTGAATTAAGATTTGATAAACTTAAAAAAACAGGGAAGCAAGTTACAATTATTACATTGGTTCAGGCATTGACAACCGCAATTTTTGTTTGTTTAGCCATTTTTTCATATTTGACTCTAACAGGTGGTAGTCATATTTGGACATATGCACTAATCTTAGGAGCAATAGCAACCGCTACTGCTCCAGGACCGATTGTCGCAGTAGTTAAAAGTTATCGTACAAAAGGTCCAGTTACAGATGTATTATTACCGTTGGTTGCACTTGATGATGCAATAGGAATAATGTTGTTTGCTGTAATGCTTTCTTTAGGGACATCGTTTTTGTCTGGTCCTGTAAGTATTGGACATATGCTTCTTGATCCTATTTTAGAGATTGGATTATCAATTGTGATTGGAGCTCTTATTGGGTTTGTTGTTACTTTGATAACTAAAAAATGGAATCGGGAATCAGATGATTTTCTGATGATGGTTATTATAGGTTTTGTATTTTTTGGAATTGGTGTAGGACAAGCTGTACATGCATCGGCAATATTATTACCTATGACTATTGGTGTATTTTTAACGAATTCAATTGATGAAAAATATGAACATAGATTAACAGGTAAAACTGATTTATTTAGTGCACCTATATTACTGGCATTTTTTACTATTGCTGGGGCCGAATTACAGCTATCATTATTAGTGAAAATTGGTGTATTAGGAATAATCTATTTATTTGTTCGTATTTTAGGTAAAGTAACAGGAGCTTATTTTAGCGCAAAAGCTGTTAAAGCACCCAAAAATGTTGTTAAGTATTTAGGATTTACACTTATTCCCCAAGCTGGAGTGGCGATTGATATGGCTTTAACTACACAGTTAAGATTTGAATCTGCTGATTTAGCTGATTTTGCTGAAGTAGGGGCAGTAATTATGACAATTGTTTTAGCGGCAACTGTAATATACGAGGTATTTGGACTCGTTGTTGTTAAGTGGGCTTTAGGTAAAGCTGGAGAGATTGATGCTGCTGTAGGAAATTGGGATTAGAATAAAAAATGTATGGTGAAAAAAAGACTTTTAATTAGTGAAGTCTTTTTTATAATTTTTCTTGCAATTTATAAAGCATAGGAGTAAAATAATCCTTGCACTTATATATAAATATGAAAGTAGTGAGAATAATGTATCTAAATTTGTTAAGTAGTGAGACATCAATGTCTTATGAGTCTTTATTGGTTTTAGCTCTAGTTTTATTATTAGGGTTATATTCAGGAAGATGGTTTGAAAAAATTAAATTGCCACACATTACTGGATATATTATTATGGGAGTAATTATTGGTGGGATTCTTGTATTCCTTGGACTAGATGAAACAATTGAACATCTAGAAATAGTATCGAGTGTTGCACTTGGATTTATTGCTTTTGGGATTGGGACAGAATTAGAATTCGGTAAATTGAAAAAGAGTGGTAAAGAAGTGGTTGTAATTACTATTATTCAAGCAGTTATGGCATCCGTTGTTACTATTGGAGGATTATTGCTTATAGGTGTTTCTTTACCAATTGCTTTAGTGCTAGGTGCAATTGCAACAGCGACAGCGCCTGCACCAATTATGTTGTTAACTCGTAAATATAAGGCTAGAGGTGCTTTGACAGATACGTTATTACCTCTTGTTGGAATGGATGATGCTGTTGGTATTATGTTGTTTGGTATTTTATTATCAGTAGCTATATCTTTACAAGGTGGAACAGGATTATCAGTTATTCAAATGTTAGAAGGGCCATTACTTGAACTTGTTTTTTCTGCATTAGTTGGTGTTATTATTGGGTATATTGCTGCTAAATTAATTAAAGCAATTAATAGTAGAGATTCTCAAAAAGAGGAAGTATTCCTTGGTGTTGCAGTTTTTGCGGTCTTCGCAACAGTTGCATTTGCGAAATTGGGATTTCATATAGGTCATTTAGAAATTCACTTATCGGCAATTTTAACGCCTATGATTATGGGTATTACATTAACAAATTCACTTTCAAGAGTTAGAGCTCATGATGTTAATAATATTGTTGAGTCATTTAGTGCTCCCATTTTAATTGCGTTTTTTACTTTGGCAGGAGCTGAACTTATTGTTGCATTTGCTGAAAATACAGATGTAAATTATTCTAGTATAATTGGAATAACAGCTGTATATATTACGTTTAGAATTATTGGTAAGATGTATGGAGCTTTCCTTGGAGCTAAGATAATGAATTCTCAACGTAACGTTAAAAAATATCTTGGATTATGTTTGTTACCACAAGCAGGTGTTGCTCTTGGTATGGCATATCAAGCTAAATCAGATTTTGGTGAAAGTGGAATTACAATTTTAATAGTTGTTTTAATTGCTACATTAATTTATGAATTATTTGGACCAATTGGTGTTAAATACTCTCTTCATAAAGCAAACGAAATTAATATATAAAAAAATCAGTGAAAACTGATTTTTTTATAGAGTATATAGATCTTTCAAATTAAATTCTTGGGCTTTTCTGATTTTTCTTTTTTAGTTTTTGGAACAGGGTCATATCCACCTTTTGATAATGGATTACATCTTAAAATACGCCAAATACTTAATATTGAAGCATAGAAGAAATTATGTTTTGTAAAGGCTTCACGAGAATAAGTACTACATGTAGGATGATAACGACAAGTTGGGTTAGAATTGCTTGTGGCCTTTTTATAGTAATCGATTAATTTTATCATTATCTTTTTCAATGATGACACCTCCTCTTTATTAATATTAACAAATGTATATGATTTACTCAAGAAATGTGATTAATATAGACAAAGTATTGTTGTTAGACTATAATAATTTTGTGGTGATAAAATGGTTAATAAAATAAATATTGAGAAATTCTATGATTATTTTGATAAAGTTGCTGATATACTGTATCATAATTATCAAAAATCTTATATTGAAGGGATGAATGAAGCCTTTAATTATTTGCTTGATGATAAGTTTGAAAATGATTATTTACCTGAAGATATAACAAAAATAACTGATTTGAAAAATGAAATCACTGATATTGATTTTACTTCTGAAGAAGTAAGAAAAAGTGTTCAATTAGGAATGTTAAAAGGATATAAACACACTTTTTCATCAAATTCTTTAATTACTCCTGATACAATTGGAATTTTTATCGGATACTTAGTGAAGAAGCTTTATAGTAATAAAACAATTAAGACTGTACTAGATCCATTAGTGGGATCAGGAAATTTAGTATATACTGTATTGAATTATTTAGAAATGGATGCTAAAGTATATGGAGTAGATAATGATTTATTAAAATGCAATCTAGCGCGTAATTTAGGTGATTTAATGGATTATGATAATGAGATGTTTTTTCAGGACACATTGAGCTATTTTGATGAAGGATTTGATTTGGTATTAACTGATATGCCATTATCGGATGAACCTTATTTACCTTATCAAGTTATTAATCATCACCTTGATTCATTAAGAGATGAAGGATATTTTATTAGTTTAATTGAAAATGATTTTTTTGAGAAAGCGAATAATGATATATTTAAGAAGGAAGTTGAGCAAAAAGGATATATTTTTGGATTGATTAAGTTAAGTGAAACACTTTTTAAAAACAATTCTAAAAGTATATTAATAATTCGTAAAAAAAATAGGAACTATGTAAAACCAAAAGATTTTTTATTAGTGGATTTACCAAGTTTTAATGATATTGATGCATTTAATAAGACGATTATCCAAATAGATGCTTGGATTACTAGAAAAGAGGACGAAACAATATGAAAATTATAGCTGTAAACGCAGGAAGTTCATCATTAAAATTTAAGTTATTGGGAATGCCAGAAGAAAATAAATTAGCTAGTGGTGTTGTTGAAAGAATAGGTCTTGATGATTCAATCTTTGCTATTAAGTACAGTGGGGAAAAAGTAAAACTGATTGAAAGTATTCCTACTCATAAGATAGCTGTTGATATGTTACTTGAAAAACTTGTTTCTCTTGGGATATTAAATAGTTTAGATGAAATTGAGGGAGTGGGACATCGTGTTGTACATGGTGGAGAGTTCTTTAGTGATTCAGTAATTATTACTGAGGAAGTAGTGAAAGCTATTGAAGCTGTAAGTGATTTAGCTCCGTTACATAACCCAGCTAATTTAACAGGGATTAAAGCTTTTGAAGATGCTTTGCCAAATGTTCCTGCAGTAGCAGTTTTTGATACTGCATTTCATCAAACAATGAAACCTATTGAATATATGTATAGTGTTCCTTATGAATGGTATACAAAGTATGGTGTAAGGAAGTATGGATTCCATGGGACAAGTCATAAATATGTTAGTTTAAGAGCTGCTGCTATGTTAAATAAGAAACCAGAAGATACTAAAGTAATCGTTTGTCATATTGGTAATGGTGCTAGTTTATGTGCTGTAAAGTATGGTAAAAGTTTTGATACTTCAATGGGATTCACACCTCTTGCTGGAATTGCAATGGGAACAAGATCGGGAGATATTGATCCTGCTATTGTTCAGTTTATTTGTGAAAAAGAGAATTTATCTTTGGATGAAGTTATTGAGTTATTAAATAAAAAATCAGGATATTTAGGATTAAGTGGTCTTTCAAGTGATTCGAGAGATTTGTGGGAAGCAGTTGAAAGAGGAGACAAAAAATCAATTTTAGCAGTTGAAAAACAAGCAAAAATGATTGCTGATTATATTGGTGCTTATTATATAGCTTTGGAAGGCTGTGATGCAATTTGTTTTACGGCAGGTATAGGAGAAAATGCTTCAGAGACTAGAACATTGGTGGTTAATAGATTAAGAGCTTTAGGAGTTAAACTTGATCACGGGAAAAATTTAATACATGGTGAAGAAACTGTGATTTCAAAAAGATCTTCAAAAATTAAAATTCTTTTAATACCAACTAATGAAGAGTTAATGATTGCTAGAGACACTTTAAGATTAATTAAATAATATAAAGAAAAAAACAGATTTGAATAGTAATATACTTTTTGAAGGAGTGATATTATGAAT
>JAOZSP010000055.1 GCA_029939615.1 Candidatus Izemoplasma sp.
TTATAAAGGTAATAACTATTTACCCAATTGTCTTCAAACATAACAGCATCGCCGTTTTCATCAAAATAAACCCATATTCTAGGTGTACTATTACTTGATAAATCACCACGTGCATTAGTAGTAGCAATGATTTCTTCCGAAGCAGTATCATTAACTATAAGCCCACCAAATGAAGCCCAATTAACGCCAGGCATTTCACCTAATAATGGGTCAATAACTCCATTACTATTATCATCACTAAAATCTGCAGCATATCTTGCATTACCACCAACAACATGATAGTTGTGTCCGTAGTAAGATACGTCCCAGTTTGAATCTCCTACTTTTGCACCAGGGCAAGTAGGTTCTGCATTTAAACATTCAATCTTATCATATGGATATAATTCAACGTCTCCGGTTGCAGCTTGTGGAGAATGTTGTAACCCAAATCCTAAGATTAAAGCAAACATAAATAGTGTTAAAAATCTTTTCATAATTCCTCCTTTTATTCTTTTTATTTTTTTTAGTTGATACATAAATAGTTTACACTTACGTGAAAACGCTGTCAATCTAACTCTATAAAAATTTTCCTAAAATCATCTTTTTACGATTTTTGGATTTTTTTTTCAAGTTTTTAGTCCTTCTATCTTACTGTTCCAGGTAAGTAAGTATAGAAGGTTCTGTCTGTAGTAATTCCATCTTCAGTAACGGTAATAGTATAACTTACTGTAATTGCCCTTTCTGGCATTGCAATAATTCTTCCATGATTATCTAAATAATTTGGATCATTTGATTCAAATACTATCGTAGCATTAGGATACATTGTAGCTATTTTGTATTCAACTTCAACAAAAGTCTCAAATAATGGAATTAATCCTGCATTTCTTAAAGTATTTGGACAATCTTTTCCAGTATAATCGTTGTGATACTTGTATTGTGTAATTGGCATATTATTTCTAGTTAGGATATCAACAACTAACTTCGCAGTTCTTTGCCAAGTACGATACATATCTCCATCTTGATTAACAGCCATTTCAATACCAATACCATTTCTATTTCCTCCACCTAAATAAGTAATACCATTTTTAACATATCCTTGATCAGCTAATGAAGAGCCATCACCTGCGTGATATCCTCTTTCATTTTCAGGTAAACTTTGATAAATGTAAGTATCATCTATTGTATAATGCCAAGAAACCCAAAGAGCGTTTTCAGCTATTGCATTATTATATAGATAATTAGCGTGTGCCAAAGCTCCTGAACCAGACTTAGTACTTGCGGTATCATGAACTACCACCCAGTAAATATTCTCTGGATTGAATTGAGTAAGTCCCGTAGTAAGCGGCTCCATAAGTGCTCCTGGTCTAATACCATAAGATACCGGAACTAATTTAGAATCATTAATTGGCAGAGAGTCTTCAAAATAGTATCTTGATACACTTTCATATCTTGTATCAGCATAATTAAATTCAAATCCATAAGCAGTCCACGAGTGAGAAGTTGAATAAGATACTTGATTCATTGTTAAATAGTCAAGCAAATTAGTATCGTCTAAAGAACTATAAATATAAACGGTATAATCAACAGATACTGTTGGATCACTATCTAGACTAGCTGTAAAAGTTACAAGTCCTTCACTTAAAGTAATTACATTCCCAAATGAATCAATTGTTGCAACAGCTGAGTTATCAGATGAAAAACTAACAGCTTCGCTTTCAATTCTAACAGGAAAAACAATTGTATCTAAAGTAAATGTATCCCCAACAATTATAGTATTGAGAATCACACTAGGAACTATCTCAACTCCAGGAGTTGTAATAACATTAATAGTCATTACTGTTTTTATGCTTGAATCATATCCTGATCTAACCGTAATTGTAGCTGTACCACTAGTCAAAGGTGTAATTATTCCAGACTGATTTATTGCCAAAATAGAAGGTGTAGAAGTAATATATTTAATGTTTGGAGAATCCAACTCCATTGGTAAAACACTATATTCAAAAGTATGTGTTTCACCAATAGTAATCTCTGTTATTGGATTATTAACTATAATTACAACAGGTAAACTTGGATTATAGTCTTCTTCAGTTATAATATGTTCTTCCAATGTGTAAAATCCCCTTAAATAAAATTCGTCAACGTTATTAAATTTAGTATAATCCATTGTTTCAACACCCCAATAATTCAATGTAAAATCTACTTGATTACCAACATTGGAATAAGCCGCAATAACGTAATCCGAAGTTGCATTAAATCTAACGATAGCTTCAATTTGTTTTTGATTTTCACCATACATTAAATCAACAATAAAACCTGTCGTAACATCATTAATATCATTCCAAAGTATATTGATTTCTGTCACAATATCATATTCACGAGTAGCGTCAACCGCAATCGCAGTTCCTGCACCGTCAATAACATTACCTTCAATTAATATAAGTCCACTAATAAAATCCTCTACTCTAATAGCACTATTAGCTAAATTAGTAAATGAATTGTCTGCAATAATAATATTTTCAATTCCTGATATTTTCAAGAATGAATCTGTAGCTACAGTGATATCTTCAACTACATTATTAGTAAATACAAAATCACTTATATCGCTTGAGTTAAATATACTTGAAGCTCCTTGGAATTTAATATTATTAATAGTTACATTATTAGCCGTAACAGTAATAACGCCCTCTATAATTACATCAGATATACCTTCCAAAGTTATTTCATCAATATTCAATAAAAGATTTTCTTGATATAATCCAGCTGATATATAGATTATTGTACCTACAGGTGAATTAGTAATTGCTTCTCCAATTTCACTAAACAATCTTTCACCATAGACAAGATCAACACCCATATAATCATAGGTTTCACCGACTTGTTTTGTACCATCTACAACAGTAACATTTATTACTTCAATCTCATAAGTATCAACAATTTCACTATCTAATATAGATGTCGCAATTATTGAAGCAGTTCCAATAGCTATACCTGTTGTTACTCCATATTCATCAACAGTAACAACACTAGAATCACTACTTTCCCAAGTAACGCCAGTATATGCACCAACTGGTGAAGGATCAATATTTAGCACTCCATTCATACCAGTAATTAGTATATTGTTTCCTGTTATTTCAATTTCCTCTGTAAACTTATAAACAGTAATTGTTACTTCTACACTGACTTCATCATCCAGTACCGAAGTAACTGTAATAGTTGCTTCTCCAAATCTTACAGCTTCCAAATTTCCTTCAGTATCAACAGTAGCAACATCAGGATTTCTTGATTCATATACTAAATCATCATTAGCAGTTGCATCAATGGTATTAGTATCCCCAACAACCATAACAAATGTATCTTGCACCACTGTTATTACAACTAATCTTTCAACAGTAACTGGGATAATAATTTCAACTGTTTCATCATATGTTGAAGTAATAATCAAGTTAGCTATCCCTTCTTCTTTAGCAGTTATCAAACCATCCTCATCAACAACAAAAATATCCATATTTGATGAAGAATATACATACTCATCATTACTAGTAACAACTACTAAATGAGTATCATCCTCAGTTAAAGTTATACTTTCAACATCAGCTGACAAACTAACTATTTTTCTAACAGTTATACTGATATCAACACTAACTGAAGCATCAGTTTTTGATGAAACTGATATAATAGTTTCTCCTTCGCCAACTGCAGTAACCAATCCATTTATATCAACACTTACAACTTCAGCATCACCACTCACAAATAAAAGGCCTAATATATCATTAGTTTCTGAATCTATTTGATATGTTTCTCCTTCAATAATCGTTACGTTTTCCGTAGTTAAATCAATTGTAACTTCTAAAGGATCAATATCTTCATTACATGCCACTAAAGAAAGGCCTATTAGTAGTACCATCATAAAACTCAATATTTTCTTAATCATAATTATTTAACCTCCAATAATGTAATAATATTTCCTATCTTATTACGGTATTTGGTTATACCGTTTTCTTCTCTTTTTGGGTGAACTGCATTACTTAGCATTACAAATCCTATTCCTTTTTTTCGATCAATCCACATATTACAACCAGTAAATCCTGTATGAACAATTGTATCTTCAAAAGACACATTGTCTCCCGCAGTTCCACCTTTAGTTGGTTTATCCCAACCAAGTGTCCTCACTAATAAATTACCTGATTTACCTGTATCGGTTTCACGTAATATAAAAAGTTCGTTTACTGTTTCTTTTTTCAATACTAATTCATCATTATTCAATATCGATAAAATAAATTTAGCGATATCTTTTGATGTTGAAAACAATCCAGCATGTCCACTAATACCATTTAATGCATATGATTTTTCGTCATGAACTCTTCCTTGAAGAAGTCCTTTATAAATTTCATCATCTCTATATTCAGTTGGAGCACATAATTCTTTAATAGGATTATACGAAGAATCTTTCATATTTAAAAGTGAAAAAATAACTTCTTCTGCATATTCATTTAAAGGTTTATTAGTGATTTTCTCAATAATAAAGCCTAGTAAAATAAAACCAATATCTGAATAAACAATATGTTTTCCTACTTCATTTATTAATTCAAACTGAAAAACTTTACTAACTACATCTTCTTTATTTCTTAATGCCTTTGCATTAGGAATATCTGCGGGTAGTCCTGATGTGTGAGTTAGTAAATGGTAAATAGTTATATCTTGATGTTTAAACATAGGAAGATAAACTATCACTTTTGAATCAAGTGATAGTTTATTTTCTTCTATTAATTTCATTATCATTGTTGTTGTACATATAACTTTTGTTAATGAAGCACAATCATATATTTCATTTCCTTGATTATGTATCTTTTGTGGATAAGTTTGTTTATATCCTACAAAGTCAGAATGAAGTAAGCCATCTTTATTCACAATTGCATAACTTGCTCCAGGAAAGTGATTATTTTTCACTCCTTTTGATAGCAGTTCTCTAATCTCTTCAAACATTATTATAAGTTAAACTTTCTATATATATATAATATAGCTCCACCAAACGCTGCAAGTAAAACAACAAATGAACTACTTAAATTTACTGATGAAAAACAACCCGTTTTCTTAGTAAATTCTCTCAAAACACATTCGCCTTCTACTAAATCGTATTCACTATCACATACAGGCTCGTTATCAACACATTCACCGTCTACAAGTGTTTGGTCTGTTTCGCAAACAGGATCATTATCAACACATTCACCATCAATAAGTGTTTGATCTGTTTCACAAACTGGTGGGTTATCTATACATTCACCATCAATAAGTGTTTGGTCTGTTTCACATACTGGTGGATTGTCTACACATTCGCCATCAATTAATGTTTGATCAACTTCACATGTAGGAGCTACATATTTTTCAACATCACTTTCCCAAGGGAATGTAGCGTACTCTGTCCAATAGTAATTATTTAAACGTTCAATTGCTTGAACAACTTCATCATCATAACTTAACAAAGTATTATAAGTGAAGAAAGAACTACCAATAACACTATCATATTGTGAGATATAGCGTAACTGTTCTAATAATTCATTATCATCAGTCCATGTATCAGCATCATAGCGATAGAAACCGTGACCAATAATTAAATCAACACCACTATCTTCACATAACTCTGCCCACCAATCAACTAAGTCAGCAAACGGTGCAGCACTATGCTCAAATTCCCAGTATAATTGTGGAAGAATATAATGAAGCCATCCTTCTTCAACCCACTTTTTAGAATCGGCATATTGATCTTTATAACTTTGAAGAGCGTATGGTGATGTATTTGAACCATCAGTTCCTCCTGATGCCCAAATACCAAATGGACTAATTCCAAATTTTACGTTTTTGTCATTAGAAGTATTATGAGTTTCAATTATATTAAATATATCTTCAACTATAGTATTTACATTTTCACGACGCCAGTCATCTAAAGATTGTCCAGGTAATTTATTGTCATTATATGTTTCTGCGTCTTCTGTATCATACATTCCGTTATAACTATAGAAGTAATCATCAAAATGAATACCATCAATATCATATCTAGATATTAATTCTGAAATAACATTTTTTATGTAAGCTTGAACTTGTGCTTCTCCAGGATTTAAAATTAACTTACCTTGTTTATCAGAAATAACAAAATCTGGATTTTGTTTCGCAAAGTTATCATCATGAAGTAAAGCTAGTTGTGATTCTTTTGAAGTAGTTCCTGTAGATACACGATAAGGGTTAAGCCAAGCGTGAACCTCAATTCCTCTTAGATGAGCTTCGTCAATTAAGAATTCAAGAACATCCCAACCAGGATCTACACCTTCAACACCTGTAAGATATCTTGAAAACGGTGCATAAGAAGACGGATAAAATGCATCATTCATCGGTCTAACTTGGAAGAATATCGTATTAAAATTATTAGCTTCTACCACATCTAATATTCTGATTAATTTTGCTTTATAATCAGCTTCTGATGTATGGTAACCAATATCAATGCTTCCAACTGTCGCAACCCAAACGGCGCGGATTTCTTCAGTTTTCTCAGTATATTCAGTTGGTAACACAATTGGATTAGAAGTATCATAATAATTTACAATATTTCCACCTCTAATCACATTTACAGTATGCTCATTAGGTGGTATTTTGACTTTTATTCTTTCATCTTGTACATCTGACTCGTTTAATGCTTGATCTACAGTGTAATATTCTATGGTATATGTTGCACTAAAAACAATCAGAAGTTCTTCTGAATACTCTGTCCATCCAGACCATGTAGATCCATTATGAAGTCTAAACATTATGTCATTATTAGTATCATCAGTTATTAATTCAACTGAAATTTCTTCAGTGTAATATGTTCCGTCAAACGTCCCAACTATATCAATTGTTGGATTATTTGGATCTGTTAAATCAATATTTATAGTATCACTAAATTCAGTTCCACAAGCATCATCATTCTTATAATAGACAACATATTGTCCTTCTGTTGCAAAACTTAAAGGTGTTGTATAAGTATTCCAAGCACCATCATTTATCTTATATAAAACAGTAGGACTATCAGAGCTTAATGTAACTGTTGCATCTTGATAGTATGGATCATTTCCTGTTCCGGTAATATTTAATTCAGGATCAGCATAACACTCAGATTGTGTCGTAACTGATAGTATCTCAATTGCTGATTCTGTTCCAGTAGCGTCAATCGTTTTTGCCCGTATATAATATGACCCAGAATCATCTAAAGTAATTGGTCCTGTATATAAAACCCATTCTCCAACAGATCCATGATTAATAGCAACATATATCGTCTCAGTAGCATCAATTGTTATTACTGAGTCAACAACGTAATTATCACCAATTGTGTCGCCTGTTATTGTTATTACTGGCACATCAGAATTTATCGTAATAATATTTATGTTAACACTACTAATTAAACTTTCTTCAAGTGAAGCGTCAACCGCCTTTGTATATAACACATTATTTCCACTAACAAATTCTACTGGTGTAGAATACAAAACCCAATCACCAGTACCAATTTTATAATAAATATCTTCTGTTGAAGTAAGTGTAACTGTTACATCACTTGTATAAGAATCTCCTTCTTTTGTCCCCGTAATATTTATATTTGGTGCATCAACGTTACTTGTTTGCCAAACACTCGTTGGTGTTGTAGTCCAATAATCATTAACAACATCCGTCATTTGAGATTTATCTAAATATGATGCTGAATACATCATACTTCCGACAATTTCAGGGTGTTTTTGGTTATAACGAAGTTGCTCGTTTATTTCTAAAGCTTCCCAATTATATAGTTCAGCACTTGATATTCCATGCCCAATAATCAAATCAACATTAGTTCCTCTTGTAATACTAGCCCACCAATCAACAACATCAGCATAAGGCGCAGTTCCATGCGTAAATTCCCAGTATACTTGTGGACAAATATAATGAACCCATTCTTCTTCTACCCATTTTTTACTATCTGCATATTGTGTTATATATGAAGATAAGTTTGTAGATGCAGTATTTGATCCTCCAGGTAAATAATTTGCATATCCTTCAAGCCCACTACCCCAAAGTCCAAAAGGACTAATACCAAATCGCACTTCGGTAGTATTAGCTAAATTGAAAGCATCAATATCTTCTTTAATACTTCTTACTATATCATTTACATTTTCTCTTCTAAAATCTTCAATTGATTCTCCAGTTTCTTTATAAGCGTTATATGTCGTAGTATCAGAACTAATTCCCGAATAAGGATAGAAATAATCATCAAAATGGATTCCATCAACATCGTATAAAGTCATTAATTCCGAAACAACATTTCGTAAATATGATATTACTTCTGGTTCTCCTGGATTTAGAATATATGGATATCTACCATGAGAATCTAAATCACCAGCAACAACTAATCCTGGATTTTGCTTCGCAAAATTCTCTGAATGTAAAGCACCAAGAACTGATGATTCGCTTGCAGTTGAATTAGCTACACGATAAGGGTTTAACCATGCATGAAATTCAATCCCGTTAGCATGACTAGTATCGATCATATATTGCATAACATCCCAACCAGGATCAACACCCTCGGTACCAGTTAGCCATCTACTCCAAGGCGCATATGCTGAATCATAAAAAGCATCACTTTGTGGTCGCACTTGAAAAACAATAGCATTCATATTAGCAGCTAAAACTTCATCAACCAAAGATTGAAAAACAGCCTTATACTGTGTTTCGCTACTATGTTGTGCAATATTCAAGTTATAAACAGTCGCAACCCATACGCCTCTAAATTCTTCACTTTTTTCAATATAAGTTGTTGGAGTCATAACAGGGTCAGTAGTATCATAGTGAGTTACAGTACTTCCGTCTCTTTGTAGTGATTCAAGCTGTGTGCTTGAAGTAATTCCTCCAATATTAGTTATACTAATCAAAACAAAAGCAAAGAAAAGTAATAGTACTAATTTAGTTTTTCTCATCAGATTACACT
>JAOZSP010000056.1:0-7818 GCA_029939615.1 Candidatus Izemoplasma sp.
TCAAAATATCCCGGAATCATTATCGCAGCACCAGCTAAAATTGCTACTATATTTCTAATAAGAGTTTTGTTTTTCATTAAGAAGTTACCTTCTTGATTATCCTCAACCTTGATTGATGCAATTAATCCAACAACAAACCCCATCGTAATTCTTACAACGAAAGTTCCTGGTGCCCAAGCAATCCATGGACTAAATAAATCAAATAAAGTCATTCCAATACCACCAGCTAATGCTCCATAATACTTTCCGTATTTTATCGCAATCGCTAACATTACTAAAGTCCCAAAGTGAACATATCCACCCATGCTACCAGGTGTAGGAACACCCATATAAGTTGCTGCCATAACTAAAGATACAAACATTGCAGTCATTACAATATTATTTGTTTTCTCATTTCTCATAATAATTCTCCTTATATGCTTTAATATTTTTACTAACTGTATTATAATAAAATTGTGCATATATAAAAACATACAAAAAATATTATTTTGAGGTGGTCACATGGCAAAAATCAGTATTCCTTTATATCATCGCTTATATGAAGATGTCAAAGAAAAGATTTTACACAATGAATACAAGAAGAATAGTCGACTAGAATCTGTAAGATCACTTGCTAAACGTTTAGATATCAGCACTACTACTGTTGAAAAAGCCTACAACCAACTAATGGTTGAAGGGTTTATTAAGAGTATCCCAAGAAGTGGTTATATTGTAATGGATGTTCATAGTGTTGAAAAATCACAAGTTCGTTCTTACTTAGATCCTATAGATTTTAAACAATCAGAAAACAATAAACTTACAACTGATTTATTTGATATAAAAAGTTATAAATCAACTGTAAATAAAGTTTTCAATTACCAAAGTGATAAACTTTACACATCACTTGACCCACGTGGTGAAGAAGAATTACGAGAAGAAATAAGAAAATACATTCTAAAAGAACGTGATGTTAAATGTGATGTTAACCAAATCATCATTGGACCTGGTATTCAAGCATTGCTTAATATCTTACTTAGTATTAGTAATAAAAAATCAGTAACATTTTTACAACCCGAATTTACAAAAGCAATGCATATTTTTAGAAGTTTTAACTACACTTTAAAACCTCGAAAAACAACCACAGAAATAGCCAGACTAAAAGCTGATTTCTTATATATCTCTCCTTCTAATATTTATCCAACCGGAGAAATATTAAAAGCGCAAGAACGAAACAAGATAATTAAATGGGCTCAAGAAAACAATTCTTACATTATTGAAGATGATTACAACTTCTTTATCCGTTATAACAGTTACACAGTTCCATCAATTCATAGTTATGATGGTGGTAAAAATGTTATTTATATTGGATCATTTTCAAAAACAATTATACCATCTGTTAGAGTTAGTTATATAGTGTTACCAATTCCTTTATATAATATCTATAAAGAATGTTATTCCAATTTTAGTCAAGGTGTAAGTAAACTAGATCAGTTATCATTAGGTTTATTTATGAAAGAGGGATTATATCAAAGACATGTTAAAAAGTTATATAATATGTATAAGGAAAAAAACAGTATTATGATTAATGCTCTAAATAGATCCAATAAAAAGAAAAAGTTCAAATTTAGAGGAACAGATTCGAACTTACATGTAGTTTTAGATTTTAAAAACAAATTAAGCTTGAATTCATTTATTAGAAACTGTAATCGTTATTACTTAGATTATGAGATTATTGATAACTCTAATAGTGTTATCTTTCCATACTCAGGAATTGAAAACAGTGATGTTTCTCGACTTATCAAAAACTTACTTTATAATATTTAAAAATCGAGCAAATTCTGCTCGATTTTTTTATCGTAATTCAGCTTTTAATTTCGCTTTTAAGATACCTAGTATTTCATTAACTCTTTGATCTACTTCTTTTGTTTCTAAAGTACGTTTTGTATCACTAAAGGTTAAGCTAATAGCTAGAGATTTTTGATTATCATCTAAAGGAGAACCTTTGTATAAATCAAAGACATCAGCTTTGATAAGCATGCGTTTGCCTGCTTTTTTAATAACATCAAGTACCTCTTTAGTTGTAGTTGAATCATCTAATACAATTGCGATATCTCTACTAACTTCTGGAAATTTATTTATCTCTTTTACTTTTTTTAATACTCTTCTTGAAGATAACATTTTATCTACTTCTAATTCAAAGACATAAACATTCTTAAGAGAGTGACTTTTTGCGTATTCTGGATGAAGTTTTCCAATAAATCCAATTACACCTGAATAGTCTTTTATATAAGCGCTTTGCCCAGGATGTAGATTCTTGTAGTCTATCATTGGTTCATATTCAACATGTCCTAAATATAATGATTCAAATAATGAATCTAGTATCCCTTTTACAGTGTAAAAATCTACTACTTCTTTTGTCCCTTGCCAGTTTGTTTCACTGAACAATCCTGTAAGTGCACCTGATAACACTATTTTTTCATCTTCGTTATATCTTTTACCAACTTCAAAGACAAACATATCTTTATTCTTACGAGCATTATTGTATTTAATTACATCAATAATTCCATTTAATGGTGAAGATGTTAATACATGACGATCAATACTCATTGGAGAAGCTACTTTTGTAAAATTAGCTTTTGATTTTGTGAACTCGTCAATTCTTTTTTCATTAATTAGTGAATAAGTTAGAACTTCATTTAGTCCTAAACCTGTCATTTTATTTTTGATATTTCTTATAAAGATTTGACTTTCTGATAATTGTCCTTTTGAAACAGTAGTTGGAAGTATTAAAGGTAATTTGTCATACCCATATATTCTTCCTACTTCTTCAACGATATCTTGATATGTTTCCATATCTTGTCTTCTTGAAGGTAAGATTACACTTAACACTTCTTCATTAATTTGATGTTCGAAGTGAAGTCTTCTTAAAATATCACTAATTTCTTCAGTACTTAAATTAGTCCCTAAGTTATCATTTATTTGTTTTGTGGATGTATTGATTACAGGTTCACTGTAATCAATGTTATCTTCAAATTTATAGTCTTTTAATATTTTCCCGTTAGCGTATTTATGGAATAAAGACACCGCCATATTTAAAGCTAATATTGTTCTTTTAGGATCTATTTTTCTTTCAAATCTAATTGATGCTTCACTACGAAGATCTAATCTTTTTGATGTTTTACGGATATTAGTAGGATTAAAAACAGCACTTTCTAACAATATTCTATTAGAACCTTCTTTAATCTCGGTATCAAATCCACCCATTACACCACCTAAAGCAACACTTTTATCACCGTTAGTAATAACAATATCTTCTTTAGTTAGTTTTCTTTTGTGTTCGTCAAGTGTTGTAAATTCTTCACCTTCATAAGCCATTCTAACAGCAATAATGTCGCTACCTAGTAAATCATAATCAAAAGCGTGAAGAGGTTGCCCTGTTTCTATCATTACGTAGTTAGTAATATCGACGATATTATTAATTGGTCTAATGCCAGCAGCAATTAACCGTGACTGCATCCAGTTAGGAGAATCTTTGATTACGATATCTTCTATTACTCTTGCGTAATATGAATAACAGTTTTTTGTTTCAATTTTTACGGTAACTGGATTTTCTTTTTCGATTGATTTTACTTCTGGAACCTTAAATTTTAAAGGTACATCTAAAATGGTAGATGTATCTAAAGCAACACCCATAACACTTAGTAAATCAGCGCGGTTTGGAGTAATATCTAAAGCCATTACTTCGTCTTCTAAACTAAGAATAGAAAGAGGATCATCTCCTGGCTTACATTTTTCATTAATTACATATATTCCATCGGAATAAATGAATTTTTTATCAATTCCTAGTTCTGCTAAACTACAAATCATTCCGTTAGATTCAACTCCACGGATTGATGATTTTTTTATTTTAAAGCCACCAGCAAGTACGGCTCCAACTTTTGATACAACAACGTGTTGTCCTTTATCAACATTTGGTGCACCACAAACGATTTGTGATATTTCTCCACCAATATCAACTTGACAAACACTTAATTTATCAGCATCGGGATGTTTGACTTTTTCTGTTACATATCCAACTACTAAATTAGTTGCGTCTACTAATTGATAAGTTTCTTCAACTTCACTACTATGTAAATTAAATAATTTACTTAATTCAACAGCGGAAATATCAGTCTCTACTAGTTCTTTTAAATGATTTAAAGATACTTTCATATTATTCCTCCTCTAAAAATGATTCTACTTTTTGGATAACGTCGTCTCTAACGTCACGGTCGAAAAATAAGAAGTGACTTGAATTAACTTTATATCTTTCAAATATTTCATTTTTATGTGCTTTTTCAATTTGATCAATTGATTTTTTCTTTACTAGTTCATCATTAATTGTTTCAACAATTAATGTTGGTTTATCTATCATTTTTAAATATCTTTTAGTGTAATGTAAATACACTTGTAAATGCCAAATATTTATTTTTGGAACTTTTATAAAGCGTTTAATAAACTCACTATAAAAGATTTTTTGAACTCTTGTTAAACTCTTTGAAAAGGATAAACTAAAGGTTAATCCTTTTAGAAATTTACGGTAGTTAGGGTTTTTTACGATTGGAGCAATTAAGACTAACTTCTTAATCTTTTCATTTCTAACGGCTAAAATAGCTGAGGTTGATGCTCCTAAACTATATCCTATTAAGTATACATTTTCAAATTCTGGTTGGTTGATTAATTCTTGTGTGCAATCTATAAAGCGAATAAAATCGGAAGTAGTTGATTTTGGGAAATATGTTCCTATAAATGCTCCTGGCATTATTCCTGGGTAGTATACAAAATATTTATCGTTTGAAGCTAATTTTTTGTATAGTGATTTTAACTCCATGTTGTTTGTTCCAGCACCATTTATTAGTAATATTAGATCTTTTTTCATTATTTTTTAAACTGACTATTAAAACGAATATCATTTGTATAAAACTGTCTTATATCATTGATTCCGTATTTTAACATTGCAAGTCTTTCTACACCAATTCCAAAAGCAAATCCACGATATTTAGTACTGTCATAACCACTAGCTTCTAGCACATTATTATTTACCATTCCAGCACCTAGTACTTCTATCCATCCAGTTCCTTTACAAATATTACAGCCTTTTCCATTACAGTTATGACAACTGATATCTACTTCTACACTTGGTTCTGTGAAAGGGAAATATGAAGGTCTTAATCTTATTTTTCGGCCTTCACCAAACATTTTGTTGGCCATTTCTAGTAGGGTTCCTTTTAATTCTGCCATACTAGTAGTTTCATCTACTACTAATCCTTCTATCTGCATAAATTGATGACTGTGAGTTGCATCATCATCATCACGGCGATAAACTTTACCAGGACATAATATCTTGATAGGTTCTTTTCCACCTTTTTCTAGCATTGTACGAACTT
Source organism: Candidatus Izemoplasma sp. (assembly GCA_029939615.1). Classification (GTDB taxonomy): domain Bacteria; phylum Bacillota_I; class Bacilli_A; order Izemoplasmatales; family Izemoplasmataceae; genus Xianfuyuplasma. The sequence continues at coordinate 5,406 of JAOZSP010000056.1, forward strand.
GTACAGGACTTGTATGTGTTCTTAATAAAGTATCATTTGTTATATAGAATGTATCTTGCATATCACGAGCGGGGTGATCTTTTGGAAGATTTAATTTCTCGAAATTGTTTTCATCAGTCTCGATTTCTGGACCTTCCATTATTTGATATCCCATTCCAACAAATAAATCTTCAATCTCTTCAACTATTTGTGTCATTAAATGTTTTTTACCTAATAAGAATTTCTTACCTGGTAATGTAACATCAATAGTTTCTTTATTCAGTTGTTCTTGAATGATTGCTTGTTCTATAAGATTCCTTTGTTCTTCGATATACTTCAAAATAATTTGTTTTGTTTCGTTTGTTAATTTACCAAACATTGGTTTTTCTTCATTTGGTAAATCCTTCATTAATTTCATTACATCATTAAACATCCCTTTTTTTCCAAGGTATTTAGCTTTCGCATCATTTAATTCATGCATTGATTTAATTATCGAAATTCGCTCTTTAGCTTCATTCTTAATTGCTTCTAGTTTTTCAGAAACGTTCATATATTTCACTCCTTTATATTAAAAAAATAGTCCATCCTCAAAATAAGGACGAACTATTACAATCCGTGGTACCACCTTTGTTCCTAGCAAGCTAGGCACTCCATACCTTTAACGCTGGTTTAGCGGATGTAGTTAGCATCTCTCAATAGATGAATTCTTTAAGCCATTAATTGAACATTTTCAGCATGTATGTTCTTCTCTTTTAATTAATGTTTCTTAAGTACTAGTTCTATATCTTCAATTTCAATATAAATTATATAGTAATTTATATAAATAATCAAGCATTAAGAAAGCCTTTTTCAAGGCTTTTTGAATATTATGATTTTCTATTCGAGATAATTGCTAGTAAACGTAGTAATTCAATGTAAAGCCAGATGATAGTTACGACTAATCCTAAAGCTAAACTCCATTCGGTTTGTTTGGGAGCTCCTGCTTGTACGTAACGTGTTATATTATCAAAATCTATTAGTAAATAAAGACTTGATATAACGACACTAATTATTACGATTCCAACGTATAAACTATAGAACGATTCAAATGAAACTCCTGTAAACATTAGAATTAATAAGATTAGTGATGAAAATACAATTCCCATTAGCATACTAAACATTAGTTTTCTGAAGAAAGCACCTACTCTTATTACTCCAGTAGCGTATAAGAATAACATTCCTCCTAAGACACCAAATGTTCCTATTAGTGCCATTTGAATAATTTCTCCTCCGTAAACAGAAGCAAATAAAGCACTGATAAATCCAATAAAGATTCCTTCTGCTAAGCCGTATATTGTTGTTGTAAATATTGCTATTTGTGGCATACGATGAGTTACAATAATAGCTATAATCGCTATTATTGGAGCTATTATTATTGTAATAATTATATTTCCTGTAATGCCTGTATTAACAAAATCTAATGTATAAGCAAAGTACATTGCTATAACTGCTACTAGTCCTAATAAATATGTTGATTTAGTTACAACTCCACCATATGTAGCACTATTAGTATCTTCGTAAGTATTTTCGTAATTACCGTATTTATATACGGGATTTTGTCCTCTAAATCTCATGTTAATCACTCCTTTTTATTCAAGATTAAATAAATTCATTTGTGAGTTGTCTGGGATATCTTCAAAGACATCTAACATCTCTAATCTATTAAATAATGTTTTTGATAAACTTGTTCTTTCTTTTATATCGTCTTTTGACTTAAACGGCATTTCTTGTCTTGCATCTACAATTGATTTAGCTACTTTTAATCCTAGTTGATCAACTGTAATAAATGGTAAGATAAGACTTTTTTTATCTTCGTCTATTATAAAATCACGAGCTTCTGATTTTTCAATATCAATATTTTTAAACTTAAATCCTCTTTTTATCATTTCTAATGAAACTTCTAATACCGTGTATTGTCTTTTTTCTGTATCAGTTGCACGGTTACCTTTTTCATCGATAATATTCATTTTTTTAGTAATTTCATATTCGCCACCTTTAAGGGCATAAACATCAAAATCACTTGCTCTTTTACTGAAGTAAGCACTATAGAATAAGATTGGATGATAAAACTTAAACCAAGCTATTCTTAAGGCCATCATTACATATGCTGTTGCATGAGCTTTTGGGAACATGTATTTGATTTTACCACAAGACCAAATATACCAGTCAGGAACATTATGGTTTTTCATAATTAGTTTGTAACCTTCCCATTTATCAGGATTGCTTGGTGCTTTTCCTTTTCTAATAAATTCTGATATTTCAAAAGCAATATCTTCTTTCATGTTTCTAGCAATTAAGTAAACCATGATATCATCACGACAACCAATTACTTCTTTAAATGGTATTTTACCAAATCTACTATTTTTACCTCTTACTAATACTTTTGCGTTATTTA
>JAOZSP010000056.1:7828-8860 GCA_029939615.1 Candidatus Izemoplasma sp.
ACAAACATCAGTACCATGAGAAAGTCCTGATATTTTAACGATATCAGCAAAGGTATCAGGTCGTGAATCAGTTAACATATCGCGAACAAATTTTGTTCCCATTTCAGGAATACCAAAACTAGCTACTGAGCTATTTAAATCTTCTTTTGTTAAGCCAATTGATTCTGTTGAATTCAAAAGACTATATACTTTAGGATCGTCTAAAGGAATCTCAGTCGCATCAACAAATGGAAAATCTAAAGGATTTTGTTTAACGTAATCTATTAAGAAACGTATCATTGTTGGGTCGTCATGTCCTAACACATCTAATTTAAATAAATTATCTTCAAAACTATGATAATCAAAATGAGTTGTTCGCCATGATGATGTTATATCGTCAGCTGGGAATTGGACTGGTGTAACGTCAATAATTTCTTTATAGTTAGGAACTACTACTATTCCCCCAGGGTGTTGCCCTGTTGAACGTTTTACACCAATAATATTACTAGCACTTCTTTCAATTTCTGCTTTTCGCATAAATTTATTTTTCTTTTCTAAATACCCTTTTACATATCCAAAGGCTGTTTTTTCAGCTACTGTTGATATTGTTCCTGCTCTAAATGTTCTATCAACACCAAATATTTTACGAATATATTCATGAACTATTGGTTGATAATCACCTGAAAAGTTTAAATCAATATCAGGAACTTTATCACCTTTGAATCCTAAAAATGTTTCAAATGGTATACTATGTCCATCTTTATTCATTTCAGAACCACATACTGGACAATTTTCTTTTGGTAAATCAAATCCTGTTTCATAACGATCTAAGATTGATTGTAATCTAATTTCATTTTCTCCAAAGCCGTATTTTGTTTTTTCTTCTTTTGTCATTTTAAAAGATGAAAATTGACATTTAGGACAAACATAATGTGGTGATAATGGATTAACTTCTGTAATATCCATTAATGTAGCAACTAAACTACTACCAACACTCCCTCTACTACCTACTAAATATCCTTCATCTAATGATTTTTTAACTAATAGATGTGT
>JAOZSP010000057.1 GCA_029939615.1 Candidatus Izemoplasma sp.
ACAGTATCAATCCATCCTATTCTTCTAGGTCTTCCTGTTGTTGTTCCATACTCATTTCCTACATCTCTAATTTTTTTTGCAATAGCATCCTCAAATTCAGTTACAAAGTATCCACTTCCTACTCGTGTTGTATAAGCTTTTGTTATTCCTATAACATCAGTAATATACTTAGGGGAAACCCCTGTATTAAGCGGAACAGAAGCTGCTGTAGGTGAACTAGAAGTTACATATGGATAAGTTCCGTTGTCTATACAAAGTAATACTCCTTGGGCTCCTTCAAATAATACTTTTTTGTCTTCCTCAAACATTTTATTAAGAAGAATTGATGTATCTTCAACATAATTAGCTATTATAGTTGCATATTCTTTGTATTCTTGGTAGATATCGTTAATATTCATCTCTTCTTTTCCAAATAGTTTAAATATTTTATTATAATAACTCAAATTATCCGTTAACTTATCTTTGAATATTTCTGGAACTATAAAATCACAAACTCTAATACCAATTCTTGAGTACTTATCTGTATAAGTAGGTCCTATACCTTTTTTTGTTGTTCCTACTTTTTTTGAATCATCTTTCAATTCCTCAAATAGTCCATCTAGTACAATATGGTACGGTAAGACAACATGAGCACGATCACTTATTGCTAAATTGAATTTATTTACCCCATTGTTTTTGAGTATTTCTAGTTCTTCTAGTAATGCTTTTGGATTAATTACCATTCCATTTGCTAGAATATTTATTGCTTTTTCTCTAAATATTCCTGAAGGGATTAAGTGAAGTGCAAATTTCTTTCCATCAAACTTAATAGTATGTCCTGCGTTGTTTCCGCCTTGGAATCTTACTACTACATCAGCTTTTTCGGCTAGGAAGTCGGTAATTTTACCTTTTCCTTCATCGCCCCATTGTGTTCCAACTACTACTACACCTTTCATAGTAACCTCCTAAATAATGTCTAATATATGTCTTGCTATCCAAATTCCATTTGCTCCAGCTTGCGCTAAACCACGCGTTATTCCAGCGCCATCTCCACCAAAATACAATCCTTTTATAGGAGATTCAAAATATTCATTCACTTGTGGTCTTGCACTGTAAAATTTTGCCTCAACACCATAAAACAGTGTATGATCACTAGCGATTCCTGGAGTAACCTCTTCTAATGCTTCTATCATTTCAATAACTGATTTCATTGTATTATATGGTAATACAAGACCTAAATCACCAGGTACAGCTTCTTTTAATGATGGTGTAACGAAACTTTCCTTAAGACGTTTTACAGTTGTTCTCCGCCCTTTTTTTATGTCTCCGTAAGTTTGTATTATTATTGAGCCATTACTTAGCATATTTGCTAATCTGCTTACTTCATGAGCAAATTCATTTGGTTGATTGAATGGATTACTGAATTTATGTGATACTAATAATGCAAAATTAGTATTCCTAGTCCCTAATTCAGGATTTCTATAAGAATGGCCATTTGCAAGCATTGTCCCACTATGATTTTCAATAACAACGTGTCCGCTTGGATTAGAACAAAATGTTCTTACAGTAGTTCCTACACTTGTTCTAAATATAAATTTCCCCTCATAAAGGTTCTCATTAATTTCTTCCATTAGTTCATCATTCGTTTCTACTCTAACTCCAATATCAACTTGGTTTGCCTCTTGTGGTATATTATAGTGTTTGCATATTTTCTTTAACCATGCAGAACCATCTCTACCTGGAGCAATAACAACTCGGTTAGAATGTATTATATCTCCATTTAACACAACTCCCTTAATAGAGCCGTTTTCCACTAATATATCTGTTACTTCTGTATTGTATCTCATTGTTATTTTTTTTGATAAATGCTCATATATGCTTTTTAATATCTCAAGATTGTCTTCTGTTCCTAGATGTCTTACTTTTGCTCTTAATAATTTAAGTCCGGCAGCTAATCCTCTTTTTTCTATTTCTTTTACTTTGGGAGTTGTAGGATCTGTTATATTCACAGTTGCTCCATGCTTTAAGTTGATTTTATCAACATACTCAATTAGTTCTTCAACTACATTTCTCTCTAAGTACTCTGTCATCCATCCTCCGAATTCACTTGTAATATTAAACTTACCATCTGAATAAGCTCCAGCACCACCAAATCCGTTTGTTATAGAGCAGGTAGGATAACATCCACTAACTCCTTTTCTATTTATAGGGCACTTACTAATTTTTTTCTCTAAAATAGGACATTTACGACCATAAATATCAAGTCCTTTGTCTACTAAAATAACTTTTAGATTGGGATTTTTCTCAATTAGTTCGTAACTTGTGAAAATTCCAGTAGGTCCTGCTCCAACAACTACAACATCATAGATAAATTCCATAGTATTACCTCCTTAAAAATAAAAAAAGCACCCATAATAGGTACACCAATAGCGTTCTATTATTAAAAATTTGATACGCCGTGTTTGAGTATTTCCATTTGTATGATAGCACTTAAAAAAAACGATGTCAATATCAAACTAGTTCTAATTGTATTTATTATAATTTTTGTAAATAAAAAAAGGCTTAATTAAGCCTTTTCCTTGTGTTATATCGTTTCTAATAGGTCAACAATATAATATAGATAATGACGATTAATTTTTGTAGTGTCAATTATGATATTTAGTTTCTCTTTTTTAAACTCAAATAGAAGAAATCTACTTATATCATTTGCTTTTGAGAATAAGTATTTTCCGTTAATCTGTGAAGATTTCTTTTTATTGATTGTAAAAGTAATTACATTGTTAAATTCTCTTACTTTTTCAATTCCTTTTTCTTTCGCTAGATACTCAAAAAGTTTTTCATGCATGTATAAGTCGATTTCTTTTGAAGGAATACCGAAACGATCATTAAACTCCTCTTTAAGTTCTTTTATGTTATCTTTCGTCTTGATTTTGGCTATTTTTCTATGCATTTCAATTTTAACATAGTCATTCTTTATGTAATTAGAATCAATGTATTTATTTACATTTATCTTAATAGGCGTTCCTTTCTCTTTCTCAGGTGTTTCCTCTCCTTTTTGGATATTAACTTCTTCTTTCAACATTTCTAAAAAGAGGTCCAATCCTACACTATCCATAAATCCTGATTGTTCAGTACCTAAGACGTCTCCTGCTCCTCTTATTGATAAATCCCTTAGTGCAATTTTAAACCCTGATCCTAGCTCTGTGAACTCTTTAATTACCCTTAATCTTTTAACTGCTTCATCGTTAAGTTGTTTGTTTTTTCGATACATTAAGTATGCATATGCAATTCTATCACTTCTTCCAACACGTCCCCTTATTTGATATAGTTGTGATAATCCTAAACGATCACTGTCATGAATAATAAGAGTATTGGCATTTGGTATATCTATTCCTGTCTCAATTATCGTCGTTGAAACTAAAACGTCGTATTCACCATCCAAGAAGTCTCTTATCACTTCCTCTAATTTTATTCTACTCATTTTTCCATGAGCATATGCAACTCTTGCTTCTGGAACTAATCTTTCTATTTTATTAGCAATAACATGTATATCATCAACTCTATTGTAAAGGTAGAATGATTGTCCATTTCTAGCCATTTCCCTTTCAATTGCATCTCTAATAATTGTGTTATTTCTCTCTAAAACATAAGTCTGAATTGGGTATCTATTTAGTGGTGGCGTTTCTAATAAACTCATACTTTTTACACCCATTATTGCCATTTGTAATGTTCTTGGAATTGGGGTTGCACTTAGTGATAAAACATCGATGTTTATTTTAATTTCTTTTATTTTTTCTTTATGTTCAACTCCAAAACGTTGTTCCTCATCAATAATAAGTAATCCTAGGTCTTTAAATATCATATCTTTAGATAAAATTCGATGAGTTCCAATAATAATATCAACTTCTCCTGTTAATACTTTTTTAATAACATCTCTTTGAACAGCTTTTGTTACAAATCTATTAAGAAGAGCAACTTTAATTCCATATTGTGTTAATCTCTCTTTAAAGGTATAGTAATGTTGACGTGATAGCACTGTAGTTGGTGCTAAATATGCAACTTGTTTGTTATCTAAAACAGCCTTAAAAGAAGCTCGTAATGCCACTTCTGTTTTACCATATCCAACATCTCCACAAAGTAATCGATCCATTGGCATTTTCGATTCCATATCTGTTTTTATATCTTCGATTGCTTTTAGTTGATCTGGTGTTTCTTGATATTGAAAATCAGCTTCAAAATCAATTTGCAAATCAGATTCAGGACTAAAGGCAAATCCCTCAGCTTCTTCTCTTGCAGCATATAATTTAATAAGTTTATCAGCAATATTCTTAACTTTATTACGAACCCTTTGTTTTGTTTTAGCCCATTCAGCTCCACCTAAACGATGAATTTTGGCTCTCGTTCCTTCACTTCCGATATATTTTTGAATTAAGTTAATATTTTCTACTGGAATATAAAGAGAATCATCACCTTTATAAGCTATATGTATATAATCATTGGTATTAACTCCAAGTGTCATTTGCTTTACGCCTAAAAAACGTCCTATACCATGATCGTAATGAACAATTAAATCTCCTTTTCTTAACTCCTCAATTTTTGATATCTTTTTAGCATCTTTTAAAGAAGCTCTATATTTAGCTTTTTTCTGTTTTCTTTCTTTAAATATGTTATCCTCAGTTAATAAAATTGTATTTATATCAAACAACTCAAATGAAATAGCGTTATTACTTACTATTAAATTGATTTGCTTATCAATAATGCTATCTTTTTTTCCAATTATATTAAAATTAATTTTTTCTTCGATCAGATCAACAAAGTTTTTTAATGTCTTTTGTGACTTAAATGAAATAATAACGGTAGTAAACCCTTTATATTTCTTTAGATCTTTAATAAGCATATGAACATTATTATTATATATTACTGGTTCTTTTGCCCTAACATCTATTGTGTTTTTTGTTTTTTTTACATTGCCAAAAACATCTAAATAAAGGGATTTACCACTGTATATTTTATTGATATCTTTTACTAATTTAAATCCTAATTTAGGATAGTCATTTGTTGATTCATACCAGTCTGTTATGTCCCTTATTACTTCTTTGTAGTTTTCCTTTATTTTTCTATTATCCCAATAAACAATTGTGCTATTATCAATATAATCAATAATTGTTTCTGGTTTTTTGTACAAAATTGTAATGTATCTTGATAATTTATCTATCTCGTTATAATTTTCTAAATTATTCATTTCCTCTTCTATACGTTGTAGTGATTTTTCATCATAAGCATCTTTTTTAAGAGTATCCTTAATTTTCTCATTGATTGTCTTGTATTCTTGTGTATTGTAGTAAAACTCGTACATTGGGAAAATATCAATACTTTTAACTTTAATTGTAGAACGTTGAGTTGTGATATCAAAAAATCTTATTGAATCTACTTCATCATCAAAGAAATCAATTCTTAGTGGATTTATTTCATTTAGTGGATAGATATCAATAATTCCACCTCTAAAACTAAATTCACCTTGCTTTTCTACTATTTCTTCTCTCTTATAACCTCTTGAAATTAATTGTTCTAAGAGACTATGTGTGTTAATTATATCTCCTTTAAAAAGTCTTAAGATAGCCTTTTCCCAGATATTCTTAGGCATTAAATATTTTATTAATCCTGTTGTATTTGTTACTATAATCATCTTTTGTTTATTGATGATTTTTCTTATTGTATTTATTCTTTCAAGTTTAAACTCGTTACTCATTGCTAACATTTCAGTTGTTATAAATTCGTCTTGTGGGAAAAATCCTAATTGATCAATTGAAAGTATATTTGCAAGTTTATCATACACTTTTTGGGCATTATAAATATTTGGTGTTACTACTAATATTGTATGATTTACTTTATTAAATAGATTAAGTACTGTTAAAAGACTAATACTGTCATTTGTATTAGTTATATGAATTTCATCATTTTGATTATAATGTGTAATAACTTGGGTAAAAAGAGATGTTTTCTCTAGGTAGTTTAAAATCTTTTCCATAATATCACTCCACGCACTTATAGCAAATCCTACCAAATGGGGGGATTCGCTTTTTGTATTATTATATTATCATGAATATTTTATTTTTCCAAATAAAAAAGCCATATAGGCTTAATTATATTTATTCATTATTTGTGAAAACTCCAAATTTGATTTAAAATCATCAATAATTAGTTTAGTAGTCTCAATTTTTAAATTTATTTCTTTTAATTCTTTCTTTGAAAATTTTCCTAACACATAATCTTTTGGGTCTATTAAGGGATTTGAATCTATTCCTATTCTTATTCTTTTAAAATCCTCTGTTCCTAAATGTTGTACTAATGATTTTATTCCATTATGCCCACCAGAACTACCTTTTTCTCGTAATCTTATTTTTGCTAAAGGTAAAGCTAAGTCATCATATACAATTAATATATCTTCTATAGCAACATTATAATAATCGCTTGTAGCTCTTATACTTTGTCCTGATAAATTCATAAATGTGTGTGGTTTTAAAAGAATTAAATCCCCTATTTTAAGGGATTCCCCTTTAAATTTATTATCTGTTTTAAATTTGACATTATTCTTTTCAGCATAATAATCTAAACACATAAAACCTATGTTATGTTTTGTTTTTTTGTATTTTCTACCGGGGTTTCCAAGTCCTACAACTAGTTTCATATTATCGCCTCTTTGGTTTAATAACTAAATGTCTTTCTTGTCCTTCTCCTTCAGAAATTGTAGAAACATCACGCCACTCTGAAAGTTTTGTATGTATTACTCTTCTTTCATATGCATTCATTGGTTTTAATTTTGCTTCAATACGTGTTCTTGCAACACTTTTAGCTGTTTTAGTTGCAATTATTTCTAATTGTTTTTTGCGATTAGCTTTATATCCACCAATATCTACTAGAACTATTAATCTCTCATCACTATAAGAATTAACTAAATTTCTGATATAAAATTGAATACTTTCGAGTGTCTTCCCATTCTTACCTATTAGTAAAGGGTTTTCTGATGTATTTATTGTATAACTAATTTCAATATCATTTATTCTTCTCATTTCAATTTGTGCTTCGATTTGCATATTTTCAAACATCTCTTTTAGTGCTTTATACCCTGCATCTGCTGGATCAACATCTACAATGGCTTCAACTTTGTATGTTTTAATAATCATACCTTTTTTCTCAAGTACGTTAATTGTAATATAATCTTGATTAATTCTCATCTCTTTTGCAGCAAGTAGTTTTGCTGCACCTAAAGATTTAATCTCAAATTCAATTTTTCTCATATTTTCACCCTCATACTAGACTTTATTTCCGCTTTGAGTTTGTAAATATTTCTTATAATTTTGCTTTCTATTAATGTATGTTTGGAAGAATTGGAATCCATTACCAACTATCCAATATAGCGCTATCCCATTATTTGTGATAGCAATACTTACAAGCATAAGAACCATGAAATAAGACATATATTTCATTTGATTAGCTGTTTGTTTAGCTTTATCTGTTTCAAACTTTTTGTTTTGTAGATAATCTGGTTTACTTTGTGCATATTTTTGATATCCAAACATTAAACCACCAACTAATATTGCTAAAATTATTTCTGGGAAAATAGCTCCCATACCAGCTAATATACCATCTGTTGAGAAAACTGCGAAATCAACTCCAGCATTTAAATCCATTCCTAGAAATGAAAAATTAAGTGCTGAATAGTCTTTAACACCTTCAGTAACAACTCCATCAACCATTCCGTTAGATAATGGTAGTCTTCTTACAACTTGGTACATTGCGATAAATATTGGCATTTGCAAGAACGGAAGTAAACACCCTAATGGGTTAATATTATACTTTCTATAAATTTCAACAGTCTCTTGTTGCATTTTTTTCTGTGAAATCTCGTCAGTACGCCCTTTATATTTTTCCTGTACTTTATTTAACTCTGGTTGAGCTTGTTGCATATTTGTTGTCATTGCATTACTTTTTGAATAAATTGGCCATCCTGCAGATCTAACTATTAAAGTAACAATAATTAATCCTAACCAGTAATGTCCACCAGTTTTTAAACTTACCCAATAAGTAAAATCAGCAACATAGGAAATTATCCATTGTAACCAACCCCAGCCACCTTCAACACCTATAGGTTGACTATACATATCCGATCCACCACTACAAGCACTTAACATACCTACAATAATTACTGTAATAATTAATAATTGTATTCTAGTTGTTTTTCTCATTCTCTTTCACCTCGAAATATTTTGTTTTTTTATTAACGATTCAATGTTCTCCTTAATATCATTAAATTCTAAACTTTTAGCCTTTACTTTTATTACAATGAAAACATCGTATTCTTTAATAATTTCAATCTTAGAGATAATTTCTCTAATTTGTCTCTTAATCTTATTTCTTTCAACTGCATTTCCATATTTTTTAGAAACACTAACAGCAAATCTGAAATGAATATTTTCATGGTTTTTTTTCTTATAAATAACAAAGTAAGAGTTTCCTCTACTTTGCTTGTTTTTTATTATTCTTTCAATTTCGCTGCTTTTCTTTACTCGATACGCTTTTTTCATAACTTCACCTACCTAAATCAAAAACCACCAAAAAAACAATATTATTTTTTCAGGTGGTTTACAGGTATATTATAATATATTTGATTTTAAATTATCTTACTAGTCTGATACAGTTAGTCTTTTGCGTCCTCTAGCTCTTCTTCTTTTTAATACTCTTCTTCCTCCCGGAGTTTTCATTCTTGCGAAGAATCCGTGAGTTTTTGCTCTTTTACGTTTATTT